>JADFPY010000120.1 GCA_022562085.1 candidate division KSB1 bacterium
CTTTGAGCCGGTACAAATAAACACCGCTGGCGACCGACTTGCCGGATTGATCCCGGCCGTTCCAGGCAATGGAGTGACTTCCCGGGGCAAGTTTTTCATTCACCAGAACCCGGACCCGCCGGCCAAGCACATTGAAAATCGCTAACGTGACTTTTTGCCCTGAAGGGGCAGGAACCTCAAACGAAATAGTCGTGCTCGGGTTAAATGGGTTGGGATAGTTTTGCTTAAGAACAAAGTCACCCGGTAAGATTGCGTCATCTGCTTCAACCGAGACCGGTTGCCTGATACCCCGAAAAACCCCGCCGCCACGGGTGCCGGTGTAGAGGTTGTCATCCGGATCAATGAGTAGAGCCGTTGCATCTTTATGTAAAAGTCCGTCGTTAATGTTTGTCCAGGTCGCACCATCGTCTTCGGAAACAGAAACGCCGCCGCCCCTCATTGCGATAAAAAGATTGCCCGCCGAGTCGCGCCCCAGGTCTTCGACGCCCAGTACTGGCACAGCGCCCCGTTTCTCCCAGGTGTCCCCGTTGTCGCTTGAGCGAAACACGCCATCAAAACTCGACACCAGCACATCCCCATTTGGCTGAAACAAAAACGCTGTCATATCAAAATTTTGACCGATGCCGTTATTGACTTCAACCCAGGTGCTGCCGGCGTCGGTGGAGCGAAATACGCCATTGCTGCGTGTACCGGCAAAGACGGTTCCCGCGCCGCTGACGGCCATCGCCTGAACCGACGTGCTCGGAATGCCCGTAACCAGCTCGATCCAGGTTTCGCCACCATCAGTTGATTTGAATATCTGGCCAGACACTCCAACATAAACATCATTGTCACTGCCAAAGGCGATAGAGTTCGGAAAGAAGACGGTGAAACTGCTGTCGGCAACAAACCAAGAGTCCCCATTGTTGTCTGAGATCGTTAGTTTCCCGCCGAGGCTGGCGAACAGCCGGCCCGTGTCACTGCTGGCGATGAAGCGCACATCCAGGCCTATGGTGTCTTCGATAGTTCGGCTCCAATTCTCACCACCATCATTCGTGCGGAAAATACCATCGTTGCCGCCGGCGAAGATGGTTCCGCCTGGCGTCTGCGTCATGTCAACGACGTCGACTGCGGTCAGTCCGGCATTCTGTTGCGGCCAGGTGTCGCCGTTGTCGGAAGATCCTACAATACCATCATTGGCCGTCGCGGCGAGCAGTTCTCCCGAAGGCATGACCAAAAAATCTTCGAAAGAGCCGAACACAAGTGGGTTGCTTCCGGCTTCCCAGGTCAGTCCATTATCCGAGGAACGAAAAAAGGAACCACCGCCACCGCCGGCAAAAAGGACGTTGCTCGTATCCCGGGCAAATGAGCGAATACTTGAAAAGGAAATTACTTTTGTCCAATTGGCACCATGATTCGAGCTGCGAAAAGCGCCATCCGAAGTGCCGGCCAGCAACGAGTCTTCGGGCGTGGCAAAAATAGCAAAAACGAATTTGTTTTCGAGGCCGTTGCTTACTTCCATCCAGTTGTCGCCATTGTTGCTCGAAATGAAAATGCCATTGCTTGTTCCAGAGAAGACGTCTCCAAGCGAGTTTATGGCCAGGGATAGCACCCGCATCTCTGTCAGCCCGTTGTTGAAGGCAGTCCAGTTTTCACCGTTGTCTTCTGAGCGAAAGAGGCCCTGGCTGAACGAACCGGCAAAAATGACGTCGATGGAGTTGATCGCTAATGCCTGAATGAAGCGATCCGTTAGACCGGCATCGAAGGCAATCCATTTCCCATCGGGAGACCACGATGGCGAAAATGCCCGCTGCCCTGCATACAACAACGACTCGCGATGATCCGAAAGCGAGAAAATACGCAATTCACGATCTCCCTCCTCAAGGGCAAGTTTAGTGCCGTCCGGTGAGATATCGAGATTTGAAATGTTCATACGATCGGCCAATAATTCCGCATGTTGCCAGGCATTTTCAGGATACTTGAAAAGGGGGACTCTCCAAAGCTCCTGTCTCGCATTTCTCACGGAGAACATAATCTGATCTCCGGAAGGTGAAATATCCATAAAATCCGTGTGCAGACTCGTGGTAATTTGGGTAGGAGAATTGATTAATTGTTTGTCGACAAGATCAACTTGGACATACCATAAATCGCGGGGACCATTCTTGTCAGAGATAAAATAAATTAGCTCATTGTCAGGTGACCATGTTGGGTATTGAATATGATTATCTAAATCAAGTAAAGGATACGCTGCCCAAGTGCCAGTTTCAATCAACCACATCTCGGACTTCAGCCCCACATTAGCAACACAAGCAATCCATGCTCCGTCAATCGACCAACTGGGTTGCGTAAACTTTCTGCCATTTTCCGGCGAGATTTTGGAAAAAGTACTGTCTGCGAAATCATAGACAAAAATTGCCCCGTTTTTCACATCCGACCAATACGTCGAAAATGCGATTTGCTTTCCGTCGGGAGACCATTTCGGACAGAAACCAAAATCGACGATTTGGCTTAGATGTTGACCTGTCGTATCTGTAATCCAGATTCCTGAACTGGCAAAGACAATTTGTCGTCCGTCCGGTGACCATTCGGGGAATTCGATTTCAGCCTTAAACTGATGTGGGATTGACAATGGTTTGCTGTGGCCCGATTCAAGATCCTTGATCCGTAAACTGCCAAATCCAGTAATATCTGTGAGTTTTTTTGACATATAAACTATTTGTTTGCCGTCAGGTGAAAATGACGGAAATCTTTCCATTTCTGATCTAAGACCGATCGAACGAAGGTTTTGTAATGAAATGATGTTTTTTTTATTACCTGTTGAAAATGGATCGCGCAAAACTAATAGCAAAAATAGGATGATAAGGAGAACACCTGTAGTGAAAGACCAATAAAAAGCTCTCGATGGCTTTTTAGGCTGCGGTCCCCTGTTTTGTATTTTTTCAAGCGCCTGACTCAAATCATTTAGCTGTTGATATCGTGCATCTGGGTTTTTCTCCAGTGCCTTCAAGATGAGATGTTCGGTCTTTGAAGAAATCTTGCCTTCAAGGGGTGGTGGCTGATCGTTCAAAACGGATTTCATGAGAGCCACACGTGTCGCTCCGGTAAAAGGTGGAATTCCTCCTGCCAATTCATATAACACGGTCCCCATTGAAAAGATGTCCGTCCGCTGATCGACTGTCCTTTTTTCGATCTGTTCAGGGGCCATATATGCTGCCGTGCCTTGCAGGGATGTGAACGTGGTCATTACCATCGAACTGACCGTTAACGGGATATGAGAGATCTCGCCTCCGGAAGAGGAAGTGATCTCCACATCCAGTAGTTTTGCCAGCCCGAAATCCATTACTTTCACCTGGCCATTTGAGCGAACCATAATATTTTCGGGTTTAATATCACGGTGGATGATTCCTCTTGCGTGTGCAACAGCCAGTGCATTGCTAACCTGAATGCCGATGTCGATAACTTCCTTCTCAGGAAGGCGGCCACGCTCATTCAATATTTGCCGCAAGGTCTTTCCGTCGATGTACTCGAGCACAATAAAATGTTTACCTTCATGTTCACCTATATCATGTACCGTACAGATGCCGGGATGGTTGAGAGCTGACGCAGCGCGCGCTTCTTGGACAAAACGTAGGCGCGCCTTTTCGTCGAGGACGAACTCTTGGGGTAGAAACTTGATAGCAACATCGCGTAGGAGACGCAAGTCTGTCGCTTTGTAAACCACACCCATCCCGCCTTCGCCCAACTTTTCAAGGATTTGATAATGTAAAAGGGTTGAGCCTACCATAGCTTTTTACGTTACTGGTTCTTAAGAAAATCACATATTTATTTACAGTATAACACTTGGATTTACAGCTATGCTTTAAGATAACGCTCTTTAAGAATATTGAGCTCAGTTGTTTTATCGTTAATTTCTGTGTCTATCCTTTTCAATTCCTCTTGGTCTCGGCAGGAATTGCGTTTTTCTTTTAGGTTCGAAATTGCTTTCATCAACTGAACTTCCTGCGGCAGAAACCCTGCTTTTTTCAAGAAATCATAGATAATCTAAACCTGGCAGGCTTCCGGAAATAATTGCTCAAGTCAAGCGGTTTGCCTTTTCTATGAAGGTTATCGAACTCCCCTTTTGCGATGGCCTCTTTTATTTTTGCCTCTACGATTTCTCAAAAGTATGCATTTTTTTTGAATATAGTAAACAACTTTCAAATAGGCCACAATTTTTTCATGCAATTAGAGACAATCCGCAGAAAAACCTTGACAAAAATCTTTTTTTTTGTTACGATAAAACAATATAATTTTTATGTATCACTAAATTAAAGGAGAGGTATTATGGCTACAGGAAGGGGTAGTGTCAACAAGGTGATTCTGATCGGAAATTTGGGCTCTGATCCGGAATTAAAGTACACTCCAAGTGGGGCGGCGGTGACGAATTTTAATGTGGCCACCAACGAAGTTTGGAACGACAAAGATGGCAATAAACAAGAACGCACGGAATGGCATCGTGTCGTCCTGTGGAGGAAGCTGGCAGAAATTGCCGGTGAATATTTGAAAAAAGGTAGTAAAATTTACCTTGAAGGTAGGTTGCAAACACGGTCGTGGGAGGATAAAGATGGGGTGAAACGATATACCACGGAAGTTGTTGCGGATAATATGACCATGCTCGATGCAAAGAGTGAAGGCAGCGGCAGCGACGTTTCTTCTGCGCCTCCACCAGGCGAGGCACCCCCAGCCGCTGACTCCGGTGCGGAAGACGACTTACCTTTTTAACTGATATAGGTAAGAACATGCCTGGGGAGGCAGAACTTCAGGAAAAAATCCGAGAGCAATCTCGGATTTTTTTTACCCGCAAAAATGCATACAACCACAGATTGACACAGCGCGGCGAAGCCGCAACAAAAAATTCTAAATTTAGCCTGATTAACCCCATTAGATAAGAGTTTTTAGGTTTTCTGTTTAGCTGATGTTTATATCTAACGGGGTTAACACCGATGTGCACGGATAAATGTGGTTAAAGTGTGAAAAACATTTAAAGATATTTTTAATGGCTCAGTTAATAGAAAAAAAAATAATATTCAAAACTTGGGGTCCATAAATCCGTGTTTTATCAGTGAGAATCCATGGCTAAAAAACTTTGCTAAAAAAACACAAGGCTGTCGGTTTGTAGTACGGATTTATCGGATAAAAAAAAGTTTAAGTACCTCGTTTAAAATCTGTGCCAATCAGTGTAAATCCGTGGCAAAAAACTGTGACATTCAAAATGGCCCCGCATAAACTTACCGAACTCATCAATTCCGCAGAAGCAGCTCAGCAAAGAGCTGTTGCGCCTTATTCAAACTTTCAAGTAGGCGCGGCTTTAGAAACCGAATCCGGTAAAATTTATTCCGGCTGCAATATCGAAGTCAGTTCTTACAGTTTGACGATTTGCGCCGAGCGGGTCGCCATTTTTAAAGCGCTTTCCGAGGGAGAAAAAGATTTTACCCAGTTAGTCGTCACCGCTAAAACCAAAGACTTTTGCCCGCCCTGCGGTGCTTGCCGCCAGGTTTTGATCGACTATGCTCCGAACATTAAAATTTTCATGCTCAATTCTGAGGGCGAAACAAAAGAGACTACAATTGCTAAATTGCTCCCTGAAGCTTTTACCAGGAACTTTTTATCGGATTCATAACAATTTTTGAACCGGAGAACCCGTAGGGTACCCCTTGGGGGTACCCAAAGCAGCGGGCAGGCACAAGACCTGCCCCTACCCTAACCGCAAACCAAAAAGAATTTGAAGAAAAAAGGCATCTTAATCGGCATTGCCGGTGGCTCGGGTTCGGGAAAAACCCTGGTCGCCGAAACAATTTATAAGGATCTCGGTTCGGACAAGGTCATTCTGCTGAAACAGGACTCTTATTACAAAGATTTGAGTCACCTACCTTTGGAAAAACGCCACGAAAAGAACTTCGATCATCCGGATGCCATCGACTCCGAACTTTTGATTGCACAGGTTAAAGATTTGTTGGCCGGCCGGACGATCGAAGAGCCGGTATATAATTTCGTGACTCACAGTCGCAGCAAAGAGACAAAGACAGTTGGACCGCACTCGATGATCGTGTTGGACGGAATTTTGATTTTTGACAATGTAGAACTTCGCAACCTGATGGATATAAAAGTTTACGTGGACACGGATCCTGATATCAGGGTTATTCGGCGTTTAAAGCGTGATATTCTTGAACGTGGCCGCTCCCTGGAGTCCGTCATCGAGCAGTATGAGCAGAGCGTGCGGCCCATGCATTTACAATTTGTTGAACCTTCGAAAAGATATGCGGATATTATTGTGCCCGAAGGGGGATATAATAAAGTCGCAATTGATTTAATAAAAACCAAAATTGAAGCTTTGCTGAACGAGTAAAGCACCGCGAGTTATCAAACAGTAATGATCGACATGACCCAGTTTACAGCAACACGAAGCATTAACGCACCGATTGACTTGGTTTTCAAAACAGTATCGGATATCAATAATTTTTCAAAAGCAATCCCTGATATCATAAATGTTGAATTTCTATCAGATGTTAAATCAGGTATCGGGACCCGTTTTCGTGAAACCCGCTTGATGAATGGCAAAGAAGCGATGACGGAATTAGAGGTAACAGAATTTGTCGAAAATGATCATGTTCGGATGGTGACTGATAGTCATGGGGCCGTATGGGATTCGGCGTTTACTGTTAAAAGAGTAGATGGCCACACCGAACTAACCCTGGTCATGGATGCGAGACCGCATAAATTCATGCAAAAAATGATGATTCCCATGATAAAAGGCATGATTTCAAAAGCACTTGAAAAGGATATGGATGCTGTGAAAACCTATTGTGAAAAATGATAGTACCTGGGCAAATTCACGAACCAACAAACGGAGATTCAAAATGCTTAACGTCGTTACGAAAGATTTAGGATGGATTGAAGTCATCACCGGCAGCATGTTCAGCGGAAAATCCGAAGAGCTGATTCGTCGCCTGAGACGGGCGCAAATTGCACAACAGGAAGTTGCGATATTTAAGCCGCAGATCGATACCAGGTATTCGAGTAATCACATTGTTTCTCATAATGAACAGAAGATTCCGTCCGTTGCAGTCAAAGACGTTGCCGAAATCTTCGAGAAATCAAAAGATGCCAAAGTCATCGGAATCGACGAAGGTCAATTTTTTGGTCCGGAATTGGTCGGCGTCTGTCAACAGCTTGCCTTTCAAGGGAAGCGGGTGATCGTTGCCGGGTTGGACCAGGATTACCTGGGACAGCCGTTTGAGCCCATGCCGCAGATGCTGGCCATTGCCGAGTCAATCACAAAAACCCTGGCGATTTGCGTCAAATGCGGCAACCCGGCAAATCGCACACAGAGAATAACCCAGGACAAGGGTAGGGTTTTGGTCGGTGCCACCGATATTTACGAAGCAAGATGCCGTACTTGTTATGAACCACCGGAAGAAGCTGAATAATTGAATAGACTGTAATAGCCGAAGTGGCCACACTTCTGGTTCGATAAGCCTAGAACTCAGGCGAGTTCTGCAACACTGTATATAAGAATAATTGAAACCTAAAGGAGGGAGACACAAATGGAACGTCTTATCAGTGTTTTCGGATGTTTTGTACTGATTGGAATTGCCTGGCTGCTTTCAAATAATAAGCGGCAGATTAATTATCGGGTGGTCGTTTGGGGGTTGTTACTGCAATTGGTTTTTGCAGTGATTATTCTTAAAACCGGCCCGGGACAGGCGGTATTTTTCTATGCCAAGGCAGTGATTACCAAGCTGCTCAGTTTCACGGATATCGGCGCCGAGTTTCTCTTCGGTAACCTGTATCGCGGCGATCCCGGCGTTGTCAAAGGGTTGGAGGAAGTTTCTCCGCGCCAAGGTTTGCCTCCAGGCCCTTTTCAACTCTGGAGTCCGGAAACAAAATCATTTGTCAATATTGGAATCTCGTTTGCAATGCACGTTCTGCCGACGATCATCTTTTTTGCGTCATTGATGTCGATTTTGTACCACATCGGAGTCATGCAAAAACTCGTGCAGGGAGTCGCCTGGGTGATGGCAAAATTTTTGGGTACGAGTGGGGCCGAGAGTCTTTCCGTTGCTTCCAATATTTTTGTCGGACAAACTGAAGCGCCTCTGGTCATCCGGCCGTTTGTTGCAAAGATGACCCAGTCTGAGCTGATGGCGGTTATGTGCGGCGGCTTTGCGACTATTGCCGGAGGAGTGATGGCGGCTTATGTTCGCTTTGGCGCAGACGCGGGACACCTCATGGCCGCCAGTGTGATGTCGGCGCCAGCCGCTTTGGTGATGGCGAAAATTATTTTCCCGGAAACCGAGCAGCCCGAAACTGCCGGAACCGCAGAGATAAGCGTAGAAAAAAATACCGTCAATGTCGTTGATGCGGCAGCCACCGGCGCCGCCGACGGCCTTAAATTGGCACTGAATGTCGGCGCAATGCTTCTCGCTTTTTATGCTTTGATTCATTTGTTGGATTTTAGTTTCATAAAAATTAGTTCAATTTTTGGTCTGGAGGAATTTGGCCTGAAGAAAATGCTGGGGTACGCATTCGCCCCGTTGGCTTTAGTCATGGGTGTTGAAACCGCCGATGTTTTGAACTTCGGTTATCTTTTGGGCACGAAGATTTCCCTGAATGAATTTGTCGCTTTTGTGCAATTAGGTGAGTTGAAAGAGACTTTGTCACCAAGATCATTTACCATCGGTACTTACGCTTTGTGCGGGTTTGCTAACTTTAGCTCTATCGCAATTCAAATCGGCGGCATTGGCAGCATTGCGCCGGAACGAAAAGGGGATCTGGCCAGGCTTGGTTTAAAAGCGATGATCGGTGGCGCCCTGGCTTCCTTTTTGACTGCTACAATTGCGGGGATTTTGATTTAAAGGAAGGAAGTCTTTAATTCTGTTTCTAATCCCATCAAATACCAAAAGAAGATAAAATGGCGAGTACTCCACCCATTTAACCCAGGAGGTTTCCTGCCAAATTCCGGTTTTAGAAGAGTCAATTAAAATCCAGTAAGACAACCCGGCCAATCCTGTCAGCAAAAGCCAGGCGCGATTCGGCACAACTACGAGAAAAGGCAGCAGCCAGCACAGGTACCACGGGTGTGCAGTCGGGCTGAGCAGAAAAAATGCGCCAAAAAAAATCAGACCAAGCTTAAAAATCCACACATTCCCCTCTTTTTCAAAGTCTTTTTTAAATCTAAAAATGAAGTAAACAAACAGGCTTACGAAAATAACGCCAATGATTCGTTTTGAAAACTCTAAAGCCGAATCGGTGTTTTGGGTCCAGAATTTTGTGACTGCTGAAAAAATCAAGGAAAAGATTGAATCGTTAAATCGCCATTTGGCGGTGTAGACCAAAAGCCCCGAAAACAATTTTTCTCCGGCGTCTGCGTAGGGCAAATACAGGAGGGTTGTAAAGAGGACAAAAAATAGAAGTAGAACCGACTTATTTTCTTTTTTTACGAGCATGATGAAAGGTAACAGAAAGATTGCAATAAACTTTGTTAAAAAAGAAAGTACCAAAGTAAAATTTGACCACAAGAGCTGTTTTCGGGTTAAGAACCAAAGCGAAAGTGTCAAGAGAAAAATTCCGATAATGTCCGCATGTCCGCTGCCGGAAATTTCAACAATAATTAGCGGGTTCCAAACATATAATAAAACCCGTTTTGAATTGAGACCGAGGTTTTTGAGCACTAAAATTAGAATTGCGATCGTTAATAAGTCAAGGCCAAAAAAGGCGGCTTTGAATGCCAGAAGTGAAGGATCTAACTTAAACATACCCCAAAAAACAAGTTGACTTACCGGCGGATAAATCGTCGAAATTTCTTTGTGGTTTACGTGGGGATAAATGGATTGATCCCGTACTGGTTTCAGTTCCTCCGCTTCGGGCGGGTACTGGTAAGGATTAATCCCTTGAGATGCCACCTTGCCATCCCAGACATAGCGATAAATATCATCCGAAAGAGTCGGTGTTGTAAAAAGCATGGTAAGCCTGAAAATTACGCCGAAGATGATTCCAACAGTCAGGAATTCCTTCGTTGAAACTCTCTCCTCCTTTAGCTTAATCCGGAGTTTTTTTAGCCATCGAATTTTCCCTCCGTTTGTTTGATTTCCGGAAAAGTAAAAAAAGAGCGCTGCGGCCGCCAAATAAAATAGAAAAATTACACCATAGCAAATTAAGAAAAGCGGAATCTGCGTTCTAAGATTCTCTATTCCGGCAATCACCAGATAGCAGATTTCTGAACCTAGAGCTAAGCCCAAGATGGTCTTGATGTTTAGGTTTTTTTGACTCATTCGTTCCTTATCTAATGGCAACTAAAGTTTAGTAGGATATAAATTTAGACAAAATTATTAAAATAACAAAAGACAATTATTTAATTTAAGACCTTAAAACTAAATGTCGATATAAAAATGTTAATTCACTAACAAACTTAAATTTGAGAAAATTGTCAATAAATTGCTTAGTGAAATCCATAATCTTCCACTCGTAAGTGAGCTGACAAAGCTTTCGATTCGTGAGTTGCTTTTAGCAGCTGTTGACTCAGTTCAATCATTTAGCTTCGATAAAAACATCAAAATCAAGTACCGCAAGTCCAGAACGGACGACTATGTATTGGGTGATCAAGAGCAGCTTTTGCAGGTGACGAAAAATCTGATTACCAATGCAATTCGATTCGGGAGTAAAGGTGACCAAGTATTTATCGATCAGGACGTCATTCAAGGTAAACGTTACAACGAAATTACTAATTTTGTAAGAGTTGGCGTTCGAATTTGCGGGCTGGGTATCTCCAAAGAAATGTTCGACATTATCATTGAGAAATTTCAGAATTTAACAGAACTCTTGCGTGTTAAACCTATAGAAACTTCAGGCCTTGAACTATCCTACTCCCAACAAGTTATCAAGAACTTAGGCGGTAATATTTGGATCAAAAGTCAACTTGGTAAAGGACTTGCTTTTTATTTCACGATACCTCTCGCACCAAAAGTAGAAGAGCCGGTGTGATAGCAAAGAAGTAAAAAAGGTGGATATTAAAAGTACATCACCCGTCGATGTTTAATTTCATTTTTTAAATACAATTTTGTAACATCAATAAGTTGCAAAACGCGCAATTGACAAAAATAATCAGCCACACCAAGCGAAGTGTCCGGATTTCAGTCTAAAACCGGTAATTCTTTACACTAATTAGGGCTTTTGAATGGCTGAAAACTGACCACGCTGGTGATATTGAAAAAACATAGACTTAGGATATGTTTTTTGGAAGAAAGAGTCTTTTAGGGCAAAATTGTAAATCCAACATATATGAAGGTTCAAAGATACGAAGCTAATAAGTCTAAATTCATTTTAAACTTAACCTGTTATCAAAATATCAAATTTTACTTAGATTGTTGGAATGTATTTTGCGATAAGTCTGAGAGATTTTGAAAGCACAAAGGGTCATTATAATTAGAGAACTAATTTAGTAAATAACTAACATTTCTCACTTCAATATATATTGCTATTATTGCACTTACAATGGAAAAGTTCAT
>JADFPY010000121.1 GCA_022562085.1 candidate division KSB1 bacterium
ACTACTCGACGCCTGCCGAACATTGCAATTAAAGAATTTATCATCATCTCCCTTGTCTTATTCAATTTACAATGCCAGGGGAGCCAGGAAGCTTCTGTTGAGAAGATAAACGGTACCTCCCGAATCCTCCTGCCTCTACATATGGAAGAGCTTGTCGGACTCAGAGATGGCGAGACGGTGGATATCGAAGTTAAGTTCCTGGGTAATTCAGAGGTGACCCGTGATGACGGGCTGAACGGCCCGGATAGCCTGATGTTGCAGATTCAGTTGCGGTTCGGTGTGCCAACCCGATTCCAATCTGGTAGTTTCCGCTGGTACCGGAAGGATGAATTATTCCAGGGTCCGCTAACGTCCCTATCGGTAACTTATTATGGCGGTCAAGGTGGCCTCCCCAGTATGGATGGACGGTTCCAGTTCAGGATCACTGGCCATGGGCATTATGAAATCTTTATCCCCACTAGCGAAATTGTTCGACCTTGACTTCTACCTAAAAAATGCCCTTTTCCGTAAACAGCCAGCGAAAGTTGAAATAGCCTGTAACATTTGCATGCAGTCGGATTGAAACCGCTCACTTAAATGTATAACATCTAACATCTGCGTGGTTCTGACCCGCGACGACGGCGTGCAATTTTAAAGTCAGGAGCTTCTCTCGAGTTTTGTTGTGATGCGAGGTTTTGATGCTCTAATGTCGCGGGCAGCACACGCCGCCGTTATACTCTAATTCTTATTAGTTGATTAAGAAATGATAGGTAGAACAATTTCTCATTACAATATCCTCGATAAGCTCGGCGAAGCCCGCCTGCTAATGACTTGCATAGGACAAATCTACGAGGTTACGAATGGCTGATTTAGTTGGGAAGACTATTTTGCATTACAGAATTACCGAGCAAGTCGGGCAGGGCGGGCTGGGTCTCGTTTATAAAGCCGAGGACACCAATCTCAAACGCGACATTGCCTTGAAATTCCACTATGAAACAACAAAGACACTTGAACTAAACAATTTCACTATGTAAGACTTTGTAGTCTTGAGAATTAGAGTTCACCTCAACTGAAATCTTAAGATATCCCCTACCGTAACACTCGGGTAGACCCCGATCAATGCTTCGGGCAACTGAAATCCTTGAAAATTAAATATCTTTCGCTTACCTTGTTCAATTCCTCTTCAATAATGATCTAAAACGATGGTCGGTCAAACTATTCTAAATTAATAGATAGACTATCACAAAAAGAGTTGTGTGTCGTGAAATTCTTATTGACAAACCTGAAACATGTTGCACAACCGTATTCTCTGTCAAATTTTATCAATCATTCATCATAACACGGAGAGAACATTATGGCTTTTACATTAGAGTTAGGCACAAAAGCACCGGATTTTACCTTGCCTGCGACAGACGGCAATACATACCAATTATCTGATTTTAATGATGCCAGGATGCTGGTCATCTTTTTTACCTGTAACCATTGTCCCTACGTCATCGGATCGGATGAAGTCACCCGGCGGACGGCTGAAAAATTTGCGGCTCACGGTGTCAAATTTATCGGCATCAATTCGAACAGTAAACACACCTATCCTGAAGATGATTTTGAGCATATGGTTGCTCGGATGAAGGAGCACAAGTTTCCCTGGTTCTATTTATATGATGAATCACAGGAGATTGCGCAAGCATATGGGGCATTACGAACCCCCCATTTTTTCGTCTTCGATAACGACCTTACGCTCATTTACACCGGTCGAGGGATCGATAATCCTCGTGACACGAGTAAAATGACCGTGAATGATCTTGAGAGATCTCTGGAAGAACATTTGGCCGGAAAACCAGTGAGTGTTGCGCTGACCAATCCCATCGGCTGCAATGTCAAATGGGCGGGAAAGGATGCGCATTGGATGCCGGTTGAGGCCTGTGATTTAGTGTGATGCGGTGAGGGGATAGAAAGGTTTTTCCAGCGCTTTTGTCAATAGTTGAGTTGCTGAGCTAACAAAGTTTGGAGGGATTGGTAAGTCGGGATGTGATTTCACAGTTTCCTGAATTCTCAAAGTTAGGTGTTTTAATCAGCATCAGTGGTTTTCAACCCGCCACCGCTCAAACAAATGTTATGCCGCTCATCAATAATAACAAGGGAAGCCAGAGGTCGTCGCCAGCTTTAGCTGGTTAGTTGTTGTTCAACGCTCTTGACCTTGTCGTCCATTGTCTGTTCCCGGTCTGTGCGAGTTCCAAGTTTGATAGTCGTTGTAATTCGGGGAGCGCCCATCTCATGGATGAGTTGGTGACAGCGCTTAAGCGCAGCAAGAGCTATGTCCCATTCGCCTTCAATATTTGTTCCGTAAGCGTGAAGGTGAGTCTTTAGTCCCAACTCAGAAAAGATTGGTTGGCACGCTGCGATATATCGAGACACCGAAACACCGACCCCAATGGGAACTATACAAAGATCCATAATTACTTTCATACGATACCTCCGTTATCGACGATCAGTAGCTTATCCGAATGTTAATATTTCGGAACAGTCGGATCCACTTCATCCGACCAGGCTAAAATTCCACCTTTTAAATTTTTAATTTTATCAAATCCGGCTTCACGCAAAAACTTAACGGCTTTTGCGCTACGAGCACCGGAACGGCAGTGTACGACGATGTTCCATGAGCGATCTAATTCCTGGACGCGAGTAGGCAATTCATTCAAAGGAATCAGTTTAGAGTTCGGAATTCGGCATATTTCATACTCATGCGGTTCGCGAACATCTAATATAAATGTATCACCGTTGCTCTCATTTTGTTCATTAAGCTCTGTAACTGAAATTTCATATTCTGGTTCTAATACAACTTTATCGGCATCCGTGCCAATGCCGCAAAATTCCTCATAGTCAATTAACGCACGAATGGTTGGATTTTCACCGCAGATCGGGCAATTTGGATCTTTTCTTAGTTTAAGTTCTCTATATTTCATGGCTAATGCATCAAACAGGAGTAAGCGGCCGATAAGAGGTTGTCCTTTTCCCAAAATCAGTTTAATCGCTTCAGTAGCCTGAATGAGTCCGACGTTTCCAGGAAGAATACCCAAAACGCCTCCTTCAGCACAACTTGGCACCAAGCCCGGAGGTGGTGGTTCAGGATAGAGGCAGCGGTAGCATGGCCCTTCTTTGGCATAAAATACAGATGCCTGGCCCTCAAACCGAAAGATACTGCCATATACGTTAGGTTTTTCCAAAAGGACACATGCGTCGTTTACCAAATATCTGGTTGGGAAATTGTCGGTGCCATCGATGATAATATCGTATTTTTCAAAAATATCTAAGGCATTTTCAGAAGTCAGACGAGTTTCATAGGTATCGATGTGCACATATGGATTGATTCCTTGAAGTCTGTTTTGGGCAGATTGTAATTTCGATCGGCCAACCTCATCGGTAGAATAAATGACCTGGCGTTGCAAGTTAGTAAACTCCACAACGTCAAAATCCACCATGCCAATTCGACCCACTCCTGCCGCCGCGAGATACATGGCTAACGGCGAACCTAAGCCACCCATACCAATCAGCAGTACTTTAGCTTGTTTAAGCTTCTTTTGCCCTTCCATTGCGACTTCCGGCATGATGAGATGGCGGCTATACCGTTCAATTTCAGCTTTAGAAAATTCACCATTGGTAGGCGGTTCTTTGCTAGAGTCCATTCCGCCAGCCACTGAAGGAACAATGCTAATCACATCTCCACTTTTCACTTTCGTGTAATTTTGTTCAAGATATCTGATGTCATCATCATTTACATAAACATTGACAAAGTTTCTTAATTTGCCATCTTCACTAAATAGATGCTTTGCTAGATCAGGAAACTCTTTGGTTAAATTCTGCAAAAGTTCGCCTACGTTTTGTCCTGCCAAATCAACCGTATCCTGGTTTTGAGAATACTGTCGTAGGGCGGTGGGGATTAAAATTTTTATGGACATGACCCATTCTCCTTAAAAGATTTAAATTAGAATAATTTTCTCTTGTTTAAATTTTGACCGATCGTTTTGCAATATCCATGAAGTGACTTCTAGAGCTTTGTTATTGGCAATAGACACGATAACATAAGAGTACCATGGCCAACCATATTCAACGTCATAAGCAGACGGGTTGGTTTCAGCATTAGGATGAGAATGGTAAAAACCGATAATATCCAGATTTTTCACTTTAGCGAATTTTTCGCACTGCAAATATGCATCAGAGGTGATTAAGAACCGATGATATTTTTCCCTTTCTTCCCGCGCATTGACTGAAGGAAAAGTTGACAACACTTCCTTATCGCCGTTATTTGGTTTACCCAAGAGGAATCCACAGCATTCGTTCGGATAAGATTCTACTCCATAAGCCTTTATTAATTCCAAATGTTTTTTTTGGATTTTAAGAGCCATATTAATTTTCTTGCCAAAATCTTTGGTCAAAATATTTATGTGCGCTATCAGGGAATATAACAACGATTACGCCTGTCGTGAGCCTTTTCGCTATTATGAGTGCCGCCGCCAACGCAGCCCCGGCGGACATTCCTACCAACAGGCCTTCTTTTGCCAGACGCTTCACCAGAAGCTGAGACTCTTCGGTACTAATTTCAAGGTTGTCGTCAGCCAACTCGGTATCGTAAATCCCAGGTAAAATGGCACTTTTCATATGTTTAAGTCCTTCAAGACCGTGCAATGGGGAATCGGGTTGAACAGAAATCAACTGAATATCTTCGTTAAATTCTTTTAAGCGACGTCCCGCTCCCATGAAGGTGCCGCTGGTACCCAACCCAGCAATGAAATGGGTGATTTTTCCTTTAGTTTGCCGTATAATTTCAGCACCCGTCCCGTCATAATGAGCCAACCAATTCGCACTGTTATTATACTGATCAGGATAAAAATATTGTTCAGGAGCTTTTTCATAAAGCCGTATCGCTTCGCGAATTGCACCATCCGAACCATGTTGGGGGTTAGAATAAATAAGTTCAGCGCCATAAGCTGCTAATGTCTGTTTAAATAAATTTCCCGCATTTTGGGGGATGGCCAATTTAACTTTATAACCCAAAGCGGCCCCAATCATCGCATATGCTATCCCGGTATTGCCCGAAGTTGCATCAAGTATTATTTTATCTTTTGTCAATGCACGTGATTTCTCACCCTGCAATATCATATTTAAAGCGGCTCGATCTTTTACTGAGCCTCCGGGATTAAACCATTCGGCTTTAGCAAATATTTGTACCGGTTTCACTTCTTTTGATATACTTGAGAGTTCAATTAATGGTGTATTGCCAACCTGCTCTATGATTTGCTTTCTTGAATGAGCTATCGAGTCTTCCGACGCCTTTTTCAAAAATCTATTTTCAATTATCGAGTTCATACATTCTTGTACAAAATAAAAAAGCCCACATTAAAGTTGAATGTGGGCTTTGATTGATTTGCAAAATATTCAGGGGTTTATTTAATGCAGATCATTCATAACCCATTCTCCATTGACAACAACACATGCAGGCCAAACATTGCAGACAGCAGCTTGAACTATTTAAACAAATGAAGTTATGAATGAAACTTATCATTAGTAACAAGTTTAATTGAGTATCAATAATTTGTTGATTAATATATTAAAGTTTATATTTTATGTCAAGAAGAAAATTATTTTTCAAACAATGTGAAAGTAATTTCATATTGGTTACTTTTTTAGGGCAAGTCAAAAGACCCTCACCCTGTCACACATTTCAGATTTTTGGATGAGTGTGAATTGTTCTCTTTGCCATTATCCCTAACAGCTAAAATCCTACAGCGTTTTGGCAAGGTAATTTAAGCCCTTCCCACTAAATTAGGGACTGAAACTCGGCATTCAGACAAGTATTTTTTGAATCACTAAAAGGTACCTTGAATTTAAGGAACTTTTTCCAATGCTCCGTGTACGATTAGATAAACAGGTTAATGTGAGTAAATACTCACTCACTCAAGAAACTGTAACTTGCCCAAACCTCTTACCAAAAAATCTGAAGTGATTGACGCGGCGCTATCTCTTTTTATGCGGCAAGGTATCAAAGCCACTACTACCCGTGATATTGCCCTGCGAGCCGGTATTGCCGAAGGTACTATCTACCGACATTTTGAAAGCAAGGCGGAACTGGCAGAAAGTATCTTCGAGCAAAATATAGATTTTTTCTGGAAATTTCTGAAAGGCTATCTCAAGAATACCAAAACACCGGAAGAGATGTTAGGGGCTTTCGTGCAGGGCTATTTCGAGTTTTCTCGCCGAGAACAGAAACGATACAGCTTCCTTATCGCTGCGCATCAGACTGAGCTGAAGAAACATTCCCGAGACAAAATGAAGCCTATGCAGATGCTAAAAAAGATTCTTAGACTGGGACAAAAGCAAGGACGGTTTAGAAAATTAGACACAAGTTTAGCTGGTGCCATGATAATGGGCACCATCATGCAAACCATCTTTTATCTTAAAAACGGACGCATAGCCGTGAACTACACTGAGTTGACAGAAGAAGTAATGCAAACTTGTCTTAAAATGATGCAAAAATGAGTTTGAATCAAAATATCTCTAAAAATAAAAGGTCCACCAGGAGAGAACAAAAATCTTCTCTGACACGGTATCTCGATGAAATCAGTAAGACACCGGTACTACCGCGTGCTGAAGAAATCGTCTTGATAAAGCGAGCCCAAAAAGGGTGTCAACAGGCGGCCGAGAAGCTAATACGTTCTAACCTGCTCTTTGTGGTGAGCGTAGCCAAGGAATATCAGAACCGCGGATTGTCCCTAGCCGATTTGATTAGCGAAGGGAATATCGGTCTTATGCGCGCTTTAGAGACGTTCGATCCCAATCGCAGTCTAAAGTTTATTACTTATGCGGTTTGGTGGATACGCCAGGCGATGCGACAGGCTTTATACGACAAAAGCCGTATAGTTCGACTGCCCCAGAATCGTCTGCAGCAAGTTAGACAGACTCTACGTGCTGTTGACTCATTAGAACAAAAATTTAAACGGGAGCCTACTGTTGCGGAAATCTCTGAAGCCCTTGGTAATGAGTCGCACGCGTTTTGCAATGCCTCAAAGTACTTACAATTCCAACAATACCTGGACACCCCATTAGATCATGATTCTACTAAACGCCTGATTAACATTATCCCAGATACAAATACCTCGTCTCCGGACGCCGGTTTGAAGTCTGAATCGCTGAAAAAGGAGCTGAAAATTGCATTAAAGGTTTTGAAAAATCGTGAAAGAGTGATTTTGCAGTTGCTGTACGGCCTTGGAGGCAGCCGGCCATTAACCCTTGGTGAGGTTGGTGAGCCACTTGGGATTTGCAGGGAACGGGTGCGGCAAATACGTAATGAAGCCCTCGCCAGGTTACGTCGCTCAAAACAAGTGAGGAATAACCTTCGAGGCTATTTGGAGTAAAGAATTTAAGAATAGCCAATATGAGAATCCGTTGTATTACGATTTTAGATAACTCACTAATTTGTGAAACGTTTTTTCAGCGGACTCATAAGTTTGAAAATAATCATCAATTTTATTTTTATGATGTTTTTTGTAATTTAAATTGAAAGGATATTAGTGCATCGATTGTGGGGCTTGTGAACCGGAATGCCCAGTAGAAGCTATCTTCCCCGAAGATGAAGTCCCTGACAAATGGAATGATTGCACAAGATACAACTATGAGGGCATTTGGTGTTTCACCACCGTAAAAGGCGATTTTTAAAAAAAACAATATCCAGTTTCACAGCGGTTCTTCTATCTCCTTCACATTCCTCCCTCCGGGGAACCGCCCGTTTTATTACCTTATAGTAAATTTGCCATATTGAAATGGCAGGAGATAACTTATCTATGAACTCGATAAATGAGAAAGATATTTTGGCGGCCTTGACCCAGGTTCAGGAACCGCAGTCGGGGAAAGATTTAGTTTCACTGAACATGGCTAAAAATGTTGAGATTGATGGGCCACGCGTCAGTTTTACTGTGGAATTCAAGAGTGCCTCTTACCCCTTCAAAGAAAAAGTTCTGGCAAATGCCAAGGCAGTCGTGATGACCATTTCGGGTGTAGGAATCGTAACGGTGAATTCCAAAATCAACGATCCACTTAAGGTCATTTCTTCCCAACCGGCACAAACCATGTCATCCCCACAGCCGGCTATGCGGCCTCAGCAACCTGTGCAGCCGCAAAAACAAAATCTGATTCCTTCAGCCAAAAATACTATTGCAGTCGCCAGTGGCAAAGGCGGTGTTGGTAAGACGACGGTATCTGTCAATTTAGCGGTTTCTTTAGCGCAAAGCGGGGCTGCCGTTGGCTTGTTAGACTCAGATATTTATGGGCCCAATATTCCCATAATGATGGGCGTGAATCAAAAATTAGGAACGCGCAATAACAAAATCGCCCCATTAGAACGATACGGTGTTCATATGGTTTCGGTAGGATTCATCTCAGAAGGCGATACGGCCATTATCTGGCGCGGTCCAATGGTTGGGAAAATGATTCAGCAATTCCTCGGGGAGGTGGATTGGGGTGCGTTAGACTATCTGGTCATTGACATGCCGCCTGGAACGGGCGACGCCCAGCTCACCCTTACTCAGACCGTTCCTTTGACTGGCGCCATCATCGTGACCACTCCTCAGGATGTGGCCCTCGCCGATGCGAAAAAAGGTATCAACATGTTTAGAAAAGTTGAGGTGCCTATATTAGGGCTTGTGGAAAATATGAGTTATTTTATTTGTCCCCACTGCAACAAGCGGCACGAAATATTTGATCATGGTGGCGGAAAAAAGGCCAGTAAAAAATTCAAGGTGCCATTTCTTGGAGAGATTCCTTTGGAAAC
Organism: candidate division KSB1 bacterium; assembly: GCA_022562085.1. Lineage (NCBI taxonomy): Bacteria > Pseudomonadati > Candidatus Zhuqueibacterota bacterium. Next base: position 8,801 of record JADFPY010000121.1, read on the forward strand.
AAAAGTGCGAATAGGGGGAGACCAGGGAACGCCAATTGTTATTTCAGAACCTGAGGCATCGGTTTCAGTGGCTTTCAAAAATCTGGCTAGTTCAGTAATGAAACAAATCGACATTTTAAAGGCCAAAGAAACAGACCAGGGCTTGTTGAAACGAGTTTTCAAAATAAGTTAGATGAGCGTATCCTTGAATATCTTATTAATCTCTACCTATGAACTAAGCCGCCAACCTTTTGGATTGGCCTCACCTGCTGCCTGGCTGCGTCGTGAGGGTCACAGGGTTACTTGCATCGATTGTGCCCTCGAACCTTTGCCTGCTGACGGAGTTCGGAAAGCAGATTTGATCGCATTCTATATTCCGATGCATACTGCCACTCGGTTAGCACTACAACTGCTTGATCGAGTCAAAGACATGAATCCTACAGCACACGTCTGTTTTTACGGCCTCTATGCTCCCATGAACGAACATTATCTACGACGGTTGGGGGCAGACACGATTTTAGGCGGAGAGTTTGAAGAAGGCTTGGTTAGCCTTGGTAGGCGGTTGCATCAACAGAATTTGACGGCGTCCAATACTGAAGAAAACGGCCCATGGCCACAAACCGAACCCAGGATTTCGCTGAATCGGCAAAAGTTTATCACCCCCGACCGGCAGGATTTGCCATCACTTTCCCGGTATGCACAACTTTGTTGCGGGAATGCTCATTCTAAAGTTGTTGGCTATGTTGAAGCCTCTCGCGGCTGTAAACATTTTTGCCGCCATTGTCCGGTTGTGCCGGTTTACAACGGCCATTTTCGGATCGTACAGCGGGATGTGGTATTAGCCGACATCCGCCAACAGGTGGCAGCAGGCGCAGAGCATATTACTTTCGGAGATCCCGACTTTTTTAACGGACCCGGCCATGCCCTGCCTATTGTAGAGGCGCTGCATAATGAATTTCCGCATCTGACTTATGATGTGACCATCAAGATTGAACACCTGCTTAAATATGCCAAACACCTGCCTGTTTTGCGACAAACCGGCTGCGCCATCGTGACCAGTGCTGTGGAATCCGTTGATGAACGCATCCTTTACTTTTTCGATAAAAGACACACCAAAGAAGATTTTGTTCAGGTGGTGAAACTTTTTGATGAGCTCGGATTAGTTCTCAATCCCACCTTTGTCCCCTTCACGCCCTGGACAAGCCTTGACGGTTATCGGGAATTATTGCAAACCTTGATCAAATTAGATTTAGTTGAAAATGTTTCGCCCGTGCAGTTGGCAATTCGCCTACTCATTCCTGAGGGGTCAAAATTATTAGAACTGCCCGAAACTTCTGCTGTCATAGGCCCATTTAACGAAGAATTGCTCAGTTACGAATGGCAGAATCCTGATCCCCTGGTTGATGAACTACATCAGCGCGTGATGAAAATTGTCAGTGCCGGAAATGCCCGAAAGGCAACTCGACAAGAAATATTCAGAAATGTATGGGATAGTATCGATACCCTATTAGGGAAATCCGATCCGATGCCAGAGCCGCAAAACCATCGTGCGCGGGCAGCCATTCCTTATTTAAACGAACCTTGGTATTGCTGAGCAGAACCGACAGAGGAGCAGTTTGCTCTGGTGTAAATTAAAAGGTGTCTTAAACCATATCCCAGCTAAGTAAAAGGATTTGACCAAATCATGAAAAGCCATACGATATCACGGGTCCCAAAAGGCGTTTCGGCTGGAAGACATTAGTCGGCCTGAACCGCAGGCTGGTGAAGTGCTCGTTAAGATAACAGCCTCGGCGATGTGCCACACCGTCTCAGTTTCTTGGAAGCTGGAACAAGCAAAGAAAGTAAAGAGAGGATTCCAAAAAATCTCTTCTTAAAAACAATGGCTATTGGAGGTAGAAAATGGCAGAATTAGTGCAAATGAAATGTGTTGCCTGCAGTAAGGGTGCGCCCACAGTCACAGAAAAGGAGATTGCGGAATTTATTCCGCAACTACACGAGTGGAGGATAGTGGAACAGGATGGCATCAAACGGGTAGAGCGTCCCTTTAAGTTTGATAATTTTTCTCAGGCCTTGTCATTCACTAACAAAGTGGGCGAATTAGCAGAGGCGGAAGGTCATCACCCAGCCCTGTTGACCGAGTGGGGCAAAGTGACTGTTACCTGGTGGACGCACAAAATCAGAGGGTTGCATCGCAATGATTTCGTCATGGCAGCAAAATCGGATCAATTGTATTAAAGAATTCAGACATGGAGAAAGAAATGCGCTCTTTAGCTGACAATGATAATTCGGAAAAAGAGTATGAATGTCCAGGTTGCGGCCAACCAACAAGCGGTACTGATACCGAAAGTGGCAGCAAGACAGCATTATGCGAGGACTGCTTTAATAGACAGAGATGGGATGATGAAGGGGGTGTCCAGCACAATGGTTCGGATAAATAAGACTTTAACGCCAGTAAGATGAGTTGGACCACCAACGCCTTCAAATGTATGGCCGGGTTGATTAAATCTTAAATGGTCCGTAGAATTGAATATTTGAATTCATACTTGTAAATTATAAAAATCACAAATAACATTTAATTTAACTATATTATAAAAAAAATTAAAGATAATATTAATCCGTAATACTATAAAATACCAGGAGAACTATGATGCAATTTCCTATATCACCACAACCCACATATGATCCTGAGGCTGTACAACCTATGCGCGATGAATTGATTGCGGTTGGTTTTGAGGAATTAATAACAC
>JADFPY010000122.1 GCA_022562085.1 candidate division KSB1 bacterium
GCGTCCATTCGACAAGCTCAGGACATGCCTCGCCGAGCGTTTTTTCAAAGTTTCTAGGCGAAGCAATCCCCCGGCGGGACGCCTTCGGACTCGTTTCCTGACTTTTTGGACAGCCTTCCCGTGTGAATCATTTTTGCAACTTTTCTAAAGTTTCTTTAAAAACACCAAAAGCTTCCTGCCCGTATAAGCAAAAAACGACTTTCTCTACTCCGGTATCTTCCTTCAGATAATCAATTGTGTTTGAGAGCATGATTTCAGCACATCGTTTTATGGGGAAGCCAAAAATGCCGGTACTGATAGCTGGAAAGGAAATGCTTTTGAGGCCGTTGTCAGCGGCGACTTTGAGACTGCTCAAGGTGGCGTTTTTAAGCTTTTCGTCTTCATTACCTTCTCCTATGCGCGGACCGACTGCGTGAATCACGTGTTTGGCTTTCAGATTCCCGGCGGTAGTAATCGCTGCGCCACCGACAGGACAGCCGCCGATTTGGTCGCACTTCTGCTGAATCGCCGGGCCGCCTTTGCTGCGAATCGCGCCGGCGACGCCGGCACCTAGAATGAGGGATGAGTTTGCCGCGTTCACAATTGCATCCGACTCCTGTTCCGTAATATCCCCTTCAACGAGCTCTAAAACCTTGTTATTGATTTCAGTCTGCATTTTTGTCTTTATATCTTGGCATACTCGTTCCAAATTTATTTAAAAGCATTCGAAATGTCAAATGACAAAATAAAAAAGGCCGCTTCGAAAGCGGCCTTTTTTTCTCTGCGAAACTTTATTATTAAAGCAATTTCACCGGCCCGCCGCCAAATTTCTTGCGCTTCTCATCAACTTTATCAAAGAAATTCTTGTCAACCGTGGTGTTGATATGAATCATCGAACCGTCGGATTTTATTTTGATGCCGTTTAACATATCGATAGCTTCTTTGTCGTCTAAGACCATGAGTTTCGCCATCGCTTTGAAACCATTCAGCATTTCCGCAAGCACTTCTGCTTCTTCCGCCGTTCCGAAGTCTCCCTTGATGAAAAGTTTGGCATCTTTGTCGACCCGGGTGTGAAAGATTAGAGACTGCATATTTTCGATTGATTTTGTCCCCTTAAAAGTAGAGCCCTGCTCACGAATTTTTTGCGTCCATGCGTCAGTCATTTCATTCAAATTGATGACCGCCCATAATTGGTCCTGGCTCGGAACCTCATCGATGAAGCGCGCCATGGCTTTATTGCTCAGCACGTTTTTGCCGCCGTCTTTAGACAGATCGATAACATTCTTTAACCATTCTCCATCTCCAATTGCGACTGTTTCTGAATTCAGGAAAGTAAACTCGTTGCCATCGTTTCTACTACGATAACTATCTTCAAGGGTGTAAATTTTATGACCCCGGTAGGTATTTTGCCGAAGCCGGTGATAGCGCTCTTCCTCAATATATTCGACAATTTTTTTCTCGTCAAACTTGCCGCGAACGATGGCGCCGCCAACATTATCGCGCCTGTCCCCACCCGTGCTTCCGAACCACAGTTCGTAAATATCCTTTTCAGGATTCACTCCGGTGGCTTCTAAAAAGTCGCGGTATTCCCGGTCGTCCCGTTTAACTCTTATCTCGTCTTCAAACCGAGCGCTTAACTCTTCACCAAAAGAGGTTTGTTTTATGCTTTTAAAATTTGCATAAAAAAGGATATTCGTTTCTTCAGGCATTAAAGATAAATAGTCGGTTGATTTTGCGGGTGAGGTCACAGCGGATACTTCCCGAGGCCCCTCTCCACCTGAGCATGCTGTCGAGAAAATTAAGATTAACAATAGAATTGGTAAATAAGCTTTTTTCATCATAATACCTCCAATGTTTTTAAAAATCTTTTTTAGAAAAAATACCAATAGAAACTGCGAGCATAACGGTTGCGGCAATTGCGGATGTCCAAAGTGCCGTCCAGCCGTCGAAAGGTTTCCCGCCAACCAAAGAAAATGTTATAAATCCCATGTCATAGGTTTTGGGCAGAACGTGATAAATACTTTCCAAAAAGTAGTAAATCTTTTTTGAAAGCAAGGCATAAAACCGGTCTTTATTGGGTGTAAATACGGCACTAAATAGTATGGCGGAGTAGGCGATCATTATTGTAACACCTGTGCTTCTCGAAACCAGGCCCACGAAAGCCATTAGAGTGTACATAAAAACAAAAGAGACGATCACCATAGGAATGGCATAGAGGTAAGGGAAATACCAGACCCCCGTTTTTATCGATAAAATTAACCAGGAGCCGCCAATCAAATAGATAATATTTAACACCATGATTGACTGAGCGCCAAGATAGCGACCGATGAAAAGCTGCGCTCTTGAAAGGGGTTTGGATATCAAAACCTCAATACTACCTTTTTCAAGCATGCTGGGAACGAGACTCGCGGTGGCAAATATCGAAAAGAAAATGCCGCCGGCAAACGCAAAAAACACCGCAATAAATGATTCAATCACAATGATCATTTCTTGCACGTCAATTGCCTTATTAGTGCGCAAGTCCTCTCCGAAGATCTGCACCATGGCGAAGGCGCCATCCACGACATCCACGTCTAATGCCAAAAGAAAAAAGATATGGTTAATTGTTGAAAGCAGGAAAAACACCACGAAAGTTTTTTTTGCCAACGATTCACGAAAAGTAAGTGCGGTGTATGCAAAAATTTTGGAAAGCAGCTTCATTTTCTATTTATGAATAATTGAACATCTTTGAATATTCACGCACAGACGCTAAGATTACGCAAAGAATAAATATATATCATTCTTCCAGTCCCATTACAATTCTGTGAATACCATCCTTGATGGACAGGGACATTAAAATTCAAAAGCAAGCCAAGTTTGCTTTTGGTCTGTTGCAAGTAGGTCAAAACTTGTTTCGCATGAACGGGAAGCACTTGCTCCACTGATTTAACATCAATAATAACCTTTCTATCGACCCAAATATCCAAACGATACATTTTTTCTTTTACAATGGTATCCTTATATCGCATCGGTAGTCAAAACTGCTGTTCGATGTGAAATTTCTTTTGTTGCAGTTCATAGCAAAGACACTCTTCATCAGCAGATTCCAGAAGCCCGGGACCCAACACGCGATGAACTTCAATAGCTGCTCCAATAATCTCAAAAGACAATTCATTCTCAGTCATAAATGCTAAATTGTTTGAAGTCAAAATACCTTAGCGTGTTCTCTGCGTCCCTTCGGCGTTGCTCAGGACATGCTTTGCGCCTTTGCGTGAGCTTCATTCTTCTACAATATCTTTCTTCAGGATTTCGATAAAACTCTCTTCAAGGCTTTGTTTGTGAGGAACCACACCTTTAATGTCGATATCGTTTGCTCGCAAATGATCGATAATAGCATTTAGATTTTTTTGACTGGCCACCGTTACCTGAATGCAGCTGTTCTGTTGATCCATTTCTATCGTGTGAGGTTTAAGTCCATCCAACAGAGTCTTCGTTACTTTGGAAGTTTGAATTTTAAACGTCTTTGAATACGAGGTCAGTTCCTCAACCGTGCCGCGGCGAATAAGCTTGCCTTTGTCCAGAATTGCCACTTCATCGCAGATCATTTCGACTTCAGATAGAAGGTGAGAATTTAAAAATATGGTTTTTCCTTCCTCCTTGAAATGCAACAGAACCTCTCGAATCTCTTTTCTGCCAATCGGGTCAACGCCGTCGGTGGGTTCATCAAGAAAAAGGATGTTCGGATCGTTCATCATAGCCTGGGCTAATCCCAGCCGCTGCTGCATTCCTTTGGAGTATTTTTTAATCTTCGTGTTTTCCCATTTTTCAAGATTAACCAGTTTCAGAAGCTCAGCTTTATTTCTCTTCAGCCGGTTTTTTTCTACGGCAGACAACCGTGCAAAATAGTCGAGAACTTCACCCCCTTTGAGAAAATCTGGGTAACGGTGGTTTTCCGGCAGATAGCCGATCTTCTCTTTTATCTGGATGTCATTAATCGGCCGTTCCAGAACTGTTGCTGAACCGGATGTTGGAAAAAGAATGCCAAGCACAATTTTGATTAAAGTGGTTTTGCCAGCACCGTTTGGTCCCAAAAGGCCAAAAATGACGCCTTCCTTAACGGAAAGTGTAACGTCTTCCAGTGCGGTGATCTTACCACGATTAAATCGTTTGGTTAAATCCTGGGTTTCAAGTGCTAACATTGATGAGGCTAAATTTTAAACAGCAAATATGGTTTTTTAGATACGGTAAAAACAAAATGCAAGTTGCAACTGAAGTTGACTCAGGGATCGCTATTTTTCCGGTTAGTCATAAATACCCTGTTCATTTAAATAAAAAACCCCAGTGCGGAGTAAGTGGTTTGCTGAGTCTTATAATATACAACAAACTAACTTTATATTCAATTCGGTTTTCACTCTCGAAAGCAGAAGTCAAACTATTTTGCCTTCATATTTACATGCCTCGCACTCACACAATTCACGTAACATGTCGAAAGCGTAAATCCCTTCATGATGTCCGTCACTCCAGGTGAATTGCACTGCATATCTACCGACTATTTCTGCTTCTTTTATTTGAATATTGTCCAGGATGATTTCGCCGGGAGAAAGGACTTTTAGCGAACCCTGACTTTGACTGCTTCGGGCATTTTTGCAGGTGGCGCACGGGCACTCCTTTCTAAGCATTTTCATTGTGAAAGAACTTTCGTGACCATCGTCCCAAACGATAGTCAACTGATTTTCGGATGTTTTTTTAATGTCAATGGGAAGCATTTTTTGTATAAAATTTTTTCCTTGCAGTTGTTACGAAGAAACCTTATTTCTTTCTGTCCAAAAGGTTGCCATTTTCTGACATGAAAAAATTTGAGACTCGAGCACTAAAAAAATTTAATGAACCCTAAATTCAGATATTTTTGCGGACGTTTTTTTAAATCCTGAACTAATGTATCCAACTCTGCGGTGAGGTGGCGAAGATCGTTATAAAGATCGTCTTTTGCGATAACTTTTCCTACCGAACCTTCCTCGTTTTCAATTTTTGCAAGTAAACTCTGCACGCTTGTCATGGACTTGTCCATCTTGCTGGTCAGACCTTCTAACATGTTCGAAGCCTCCGAGAAATTTTTAATGGAAGATTCCACCTCTCCCCGGCGAGCGCTGAGAATTTCACTCAAATTCGTGGAGAGACTGTCGATGTTCATCAGAGTTTTTGCAATATGACCTGAATTATTATTCAGAGTCGCCGAAAGACTTCTTAAATGTGCGAGGGTTTCTTTTAAGTCCGCCTGTCCCTGGGCGTCAAAAATATTTTTAAATGCAATCTTAATGTTGCCGAGAAGTTCTTCTGCCTGCAGCATCAACCCCTCAGCCGAGCCAGTGAGATCTGAGAAATCGCTGACGCTTTTACCTTGCAGGGTATCGCCATCTTTCAAAAAGTTTGAAGACGTCCCCGGCCTAATATCGATAAATTTTTCTCCGACCATGCCAAGGCTTTTTATTTGAGCATGGGAGTCGGTCGGCAATTGAACATCCGGACTAATTGATATCGTGACGAATACTTTGAGCCCCCTAAGTTCAAAGTCGTCGACTTTTCCAATTCTCAATCCGGAAACGCTGACCATGTCAGCCGGTTCCAGCCCGGTGATGTCGTTAAATTCAATTAAAAGAGTATAGGTGCCGGTTTCAAACAGGGTGTTTTTCAAGAAAAGAAATCCTGCAATCAAAATAATAAAGGCCAGAAAAATCGCTACACCGGATGCGACTTCCGCTCCAATTTTTCTCATTTCTTGCTCCTAAGTTTGACCTGCTTCAACTTCATCGATCCCATTCACGAAGTTGTGCAAAACAACGTCATCTGAATTTTCAAGTTCTTCAACCGTGCCTTCGAAATGAATGACACCGTTATATAAAAAGGCCACAAAATCTGCCACTCGTTCGACGCTGTTCATGTCATGCGTCACCACGACGGATGTGACGTCTAACTGGTTTTGCAAATTTACAATTAAGTCGTTTATTGAGTTGGCGCGAATAGGGTCGAGGCCGGTTGTCGGTTCGTCGTAAAGAAGAATCTTCGGTCTCATGGCAATGGCGCGGGCAATCGCAACTCTTTTTTTCATGCCGCCGCTCAATTCCGCCGGGGATAGTTTTTCAATGTCATGCAAGTCGACCATTTCCAGGCACTCAGTGACTCTTTTCTGGATTTCTTTCGAATTGAGATCGGTGTGCCGGTATAACCCGATGCCGACGTTTTCGGCGACGGTCATTGAATCAAACAGTGCCGCTCCTTGAAAAACCATGGCCATTTTTTTACGTATGGATTTAAGCCCCTCGTAAGATAAATCCGTGACACAGGTGCCGGTCAAAAAAACACACCCGCTGTCCGGTTTCAACAGTCCCATGATATGTTTTAAAAGGACGGTTTTCCCGGAACCACTGCTGCCGATGATCGCGGTTGTATGTCCCTTGCCGATTGTTAAATTAACCCCTCGCAAGACTTCGTTGTCTTCGAAGATTTTCCATAATTTAACAATTTCGATCATCCTCGAGTCTTGACTGTTTCCGTTTTTATCTTGCATACTATTTCGCAATCTTTTAATATTTAAATAAAATAAGTGCGGCAATTAAGAAATCTAAAAACAGAACCATTAAGCATGAAGTCACCGCTGCATTTGTTGCCGCCGCCCCAACTCCCTCGGCGCCGCCTTTCGAGTTAAACCCCTGGTAGCATGCAATCAGGGTAATTGACAATCCAAATAAGATAGATTTAGCCATTGGCAGAACCACATCTTTGGTGTCAAAGTACTGCCGGGCGCCTTTAAAAAACTCGAATGAACTGATATCCATGAGAAAAATAGAGGTTATCCAGCCGGTGGTAATTCCGATCAAAGCTGCAAAAACAGTTAGGACTGGAAACATCACCGTACCGGCAATGACCCTTGGAACCACCAGGTAAGAGACCGGATTAAACGCCAGAGTCTCCAGCGCATCGATTTGCTCAGTGACTCTCATGGTACCGATTTCCGCTGCGATAGAGGCGCCAACCCGTCCAGCCAGGACCAGGGAAGTGAGGACCGCACAGAGCTCGCGCAAGATACTTTTTTCTACCACAAATCCGATCAGATACGCCGGCACAAACTGGTCAAAATTTTCCGAGCTTTGAATGGCGGTTACCATGCCGGCAAAAGCGGCTATATAAACCACTATCGGAATCGATTGAATTCCGATTCGCATCATTTGAACGCCGAGCAAGCTGCCATATGTGCCGCCGTCTTTCAAGGCCTTCATGGTTTGCCACAGCAGATCAGCAAACTGGCCAAGATGATAGAAAAATTGATAGATGCGTTTGCCTAAAAATCCAAAAACGAATGTCATGCTGTACTCATTTTATTTAAAACATAGCAATTTTAAATATAGAACAATTGCTAAATAAACTCAATCTTTTTTAACCAAAATCAGAAAAGAATTAGTCCCGAAGATTTCCCAATTTAACGGCTGAATCCATCTAAAGTTGACTTTTGGAACGTAAAATTTCGTTTTTTATTTCGGCTGATACCGATCTGCATCCTCGAAAAAGTCTAATACTTTGCACGCCTGATCAAATTTTGCTGAATGCACAACGCCGGCCGGAATATAATAAGAGTCGCCTTTGGCCATTCGTTTTGTTTCTTCGCCGATGGTCAGGCTTAATTCACCTTCGAGAACAACGCCCCATTGATTGCCATGTGAATGTTCGGGGACTTCAACGCCGGGTTCAAAATCAAAAAAACAGATTTGGCCGTGGTTTCCCGTCAAGAGATAACCAACGACTTTCTCGATTGGAAGATCGGCCTCGGGTAAATTTTTGATAAATTCAGGATATAAGTTCTCATTCATCAGCTCTCCTTGTGTAAAGTAGTTGCTATGCACATTTTGTTAAACACCAGGTGGTCATACAGCGAAGGTTCTGGACATTTGTTGTTTTAATATTTTCTATCAGTTTTCCACCTAATTGCAATGTGTAATCAAGAAGAATTTTTTGATCCACAAGATATCTTTCTGAACCATCAGGAATTAGATAGCGGCCGCTGCCAAGAGGTTTTACCTCATTTTCAATTCCTATAATTGACGCCAATCTAACAAAAAGAAATCCGCCGCCTTTTAATACGCGCCACATTGAAAAAAGCATTTCATCAAAATGTTGTTTATTTGCAGCAAAATGCAGTACTGCATTACTTATTACGATATCAAATTCGTTATCGGCAAAAGGAATATTCTCAACAGCTCCAAGCTTGAAATTCTCCCGGGATAATTGAGGCGCCATTTCTCTGGCAAAATTTTTAACTCTCTCAAGCAAGTCATGATTCTTTTCAATCGCGTAGATATCAAAACCATTTTTTAGAAAATAGGTTAGATTTCTACCAGCTCCGCACCCCGCATCCAAAATGCGTTTCGAGTTATCAATTCGACCTTTTAGCAATTGATCGAATAGGTAGATATCGATATCGCCAAATTCTTCTCTTAGATTATTAACCATTATTCCAAAAAAGCAATCGCATCAATTTCAACATCTACGTCTTTTGGAAGTCCCGAAACTTCCACAGTCGCGCGGGCGGGAGGCGCTGTTTTGAAATAACTTCCGTAAACTTCATTAACCGCTGCGAAATTGCCGAGGTCTTTTAAGTAAATTGTACACTTCACAACGGAGTCTAAAGACCCGCCGGAGGCCGTCAAAATTGCCTTTAAATTTTGCATCACCAGGTGCGTTTGGCTTTCAACATCACCCAGTTGAACCTCTCCGGTCGCCGGATCCAGAGCAATCTGGCCGGAGACAAAAAGCTGTTTATCTACTTGAATGGCCTGCGAGTAAGGGCCGATGGCCTGTGGCGCTTTTTCGGTTGAAATGACTTTCTTTGGCATGCGAAATTTCCTTTCTTGATTCTTTCTATATTTTGGTAAAGTGACAATCTCAGCCGTTAAATGTAACGAATTAAAATTCTTTTTTCAACAAATTTGCCAAAATGAATGCCAAAATTAAAGTCTCGGGCGAGAATTGCACACAACGGGTTACTATAAAAATTTCGCCACTCCGATTCTCTTGCATCTAATATAGGCTAAAATTTCAAATGGATGGCCCAGTATATCAGGGATTTTGATAATCGTCAGATTTCAAAGTCCCTATTTTTTTTAGGGGGACCATCCATTCTTAAATTGCACCCTTATTTTTTGAGAACATATGCACCTGAGGATTCAAATTTCTATTTGTCTGGTATTTTTGTTAGCCGGACTCTCGCCCGTCAAAGCTCAGAAATATCTATTCAGTGAGCCCCGGCAAGGCGGTTTTAAGTTTGTAAGCGATGACCGTTTCGATGCTACAAGTGGCATGCATTTCGCCGGAAGTGGAATGCTCGCGGTTGGCTTCTACAAGTTCTTTAAAGCAGACGGCAGTCCACACCCGAAACTGAACGCTGCATTAGTCTCAAGTGCCCTGGGCTTGTTGAAAGAATTTGAGGACGGTTACAGAGAAGGTTGGGGCATAAAAGACAGCTTTTTAAATCAACTTGGTATCCTTTCATTTCTGCTGATGGGCGACCAGCTGCATTTCACCGGCACGTTAGAACAAGCGGTTTCCACTTCTGGAAATTACAGTTTGGGTCTCCGTTATTTTAAAACTTCCGAGTTTACACCTCTGCATACTTCACTGGGATTATTTGCTCATTACAACACCCGGAAAGTGACCGAATTTGGCGCTGATATGCACTTTTTCCTTTTTGCTAAAACGGAACTGCATTTGGGCCTTACCCTGGCGACAATGAAAGGAGATGCGGTAAAAATGGTGCAACGGCCGAATGTTGGGCTTGGCTTCAGGCTGTTTTAAGAGTGTCTAGTGTTTTGAAGTTTCTTGGGTTTGCTAAATCCGCCAGAGGTGGAATGAAGATTTATTGTAATATTTGTGTCAAGTAGCTAGAAATTCTATCTTTATTCAAAGTAAGACTTGAAAATTGTTTTTCGCTAACATCACTAAATCTCGCTAGAACTTTCCTGTTAATAGCTTCTTGTTCCTCAAAAATTGTAATTGAGCGGAAATTAAGTCCCCATTTTTCAAATTGGTGTAGATTGATCGTTGCATCTCTGCATTTATCGTCATTAGAAATTGCAAAAATAAAAGCCGGATTGGGCATACTATTTATTCTGCAGTCAACAGCGTATTTTCCATCGGGGTCATGTCGTTTATCAAAATAGTTGAACTCAAGTCTTTTAAAAGGTACATTTTCAGAAATAAATGTTTTAAAATCTTCCATGAAAGTAGATTTTACCATTTCACGACTCAAATAAGTTACATCGCTAATTTTTATTAGGCTTTGAATATAGCTGTAAAAAGCATTTCCGAAATCGTTGTCTTTAATTTCGGAGACTAATGCACCCTCTTTTTCATTTACTCCAAAACAGGACAAAGTCGACCGAATAATTTTTTCTTTAGTTCCTCTATCTAAATCATTAACATCTAAATAATAGCTTAAATGCATGTAAGTATTACCTTCATCGGTCAAAATCCACCCTTTAGGTGTGGTTTTCAGGACAATTGAAAAATGGTCTCCATCATTATATAAAAAAGGAGAGAATATTCTATATCGATTAATACCTTCAGCTTCAATCGAGATTTGATTACTAACCTTCTTCTTAAATTCTTTTTCTATGACTTTAATATTCATAACTTTATTTAAGTAATTAGCATCAAAAAAAATTTAATCTACTTTAATTAAGAAGTTAGTCAAACAATGATCTTTGCGAATCTTGTGGCACTATAACATTACAGTCTTTTACAAAAGAATTTAAAGCACTTGGAAGATCAGAATATTTATCCGTTACTTCTGCATAAGCGTCTTCATCAAATCCGAATTCCTGATATCGCTGAATTGCTCTGTGAATATGAAAATCATCAAATGAATTTTTTTCAATTTTATTTGTGTGTTGATGGCCTTTCCCATTGTAGCGAGTTATTCTGAAAAGACGATTCAAGTTTTTAGGAATATATCCTAAGATAACAGAAAAGTTAAGTGGATCAGTTTTATTTTGCCTAATTATTATTTTAAATTCACTGCCATCGTTTCTTTTTATAGAAATTTCTTGTTCTTTATGTCCTTTTTTATTTTTGAAAGGAATAAAATCGCTAAGTTTCAGGGAAACTCTCTTTTCTTCATCAATCAGACTTTGTATTTTATCATCCGCTAATAAAATAACCATAATTAATTCGTACTCATAGTTTGCTTTATTTATAGATAAAAAAAATTACTTTCAAGCGCAAGCAAAAAATAGCAATTCCTGACTGAATATATTCTGTAAAGCTTGATATTTTGTTTGTTATACATTGTTTATTTATTTAGTTTTAAAACGAAATTTCATTTCCGATCTTTCTAAATTGAAAACAAAATGCACAAACTCGGCATAGACCTCGGCGGCACCAAAATCGAAGGCATCATTCTAGATGTTCGTAATAAAGAAATCTTTCGCCAGCGTATTCCTACTGAACAGGAAAAAGGCTACGATCATATTCTCAACAATCTCAAAAGTCTCTATGATCATATGGTCGCTGCAATCAG
>JADFPY010000123.1 GCA_022562085.1 candidate division KSB1 bacterium
GTCGTCTTAACAAAAAAACTCAGTTAAGTCCCAAGATGTCTCCATGAAACGATTCTTAAGCGGCGCTGTCCCTCGGTTTGCGATAACTTTTTTCTGCCTCTGGTTAGCCTCTCTGAAACTCATCGCACAGGAAAATGCAAAAAAAGTTATTAGAAATATCGAAATTGAAAGACATGACGTATTTACCGATTTAAACCGAAAGCCGCGTTTCATTTACAACTGGGCCAACCAACTGCATATTGTCACTAAGGAGAATGTGATTCGTCAGGAGCTGCTTTTCAAATCGGGAGACGAATATGATCCGGAAATCCTGGAAGAAAGTGAAAGGAAACTGCGCAGCTTATCTTATTTTGGCGAAGTAACAGTTGCGGTGAAAACAGAGGAGGAAGCGTTTGTCGATGTTTTCGTCACCACACAGGATCAGTGGTCAACAATTGTTGCATACGTATTTGAAGGGGGAGGCGGGCGGACTACTTTCGGCGGCGGCATTGAAGAGTTCAACTTCCTGGGATTGGGAAAGCGGATTTTTACCGAAATCACCCACGAAGTTTCGGAGGGGACGCAAATCAACTTAAGATATACCGACCCGCAGCTGTTTTCTTCAAGATGGACGGCGCAGGGAAATTTTGTTACCGGACCCTTTCTCAAGAATTATTCGGCCCGCATTATCCGGCCATTTTATGCCTTGGATACAAAATGGGCTTATGGTTTCACTGGCTTTGCCAGAGATCAAACCAGGCGGTTTTTTGCCAACAGTCTGGAAGTCGACCGTTTTCGAGACGAGAAGGAAGAGTTTCAGGTTTTTGGCGCCAGGGCCTTTGGCAGCAGGTTCCACAAGAAGAGGGTACAGCTAAGTTACCGTTTTTCAAATAAGGATATCACATCTTTACCGGATACGACGATTGTTCCTCTTCCGGATGATGAGGTAAGTCACGCCTTGATTTTAACAGCCACTTTTGAGAACCTCTCATTTGTCGAGGAAACACAAATCGATAAATTCATCCGCGTCGAAGACTTGACTCTCGGCAACGTCACCCAAATCAGTTTAGGGCGCACCGGAATTCCTTTTCCAAACGGTGTCAAACGATTTGAGCTCAGGGTGGTAAGGAGAGAGGCACACCAGATTTTTGACAGGCAATATCTTTTTCTAACCCTTGGCGTTCAAACACTCTTTGAAAAAAACACTATTGCTTCATTGAGGCTGCGTTATTATAATAAATTTGCGAGACGACAAACTCTGGCATTTAATTTTGAATTTGATTACGCGGATAAATTGGAGGACAGTCAGCTCTTATTAGGCGGAGATTCCGGTTTGAGGGGGTATCCTGCAAGGGCATTTGCGGGTGACAAAAGACTGCTGCTAAATGTCGAGGATCGAATCTTTAGTTCGTTGAATATTCTAACCGTACAGCTTGGCGGCGTTTTATTTTTTGACGCCGGAAACGTCTGGAGTGAAGAAGCGTCCATCAACCTGAACGATTTGAACTACAGCGCAGGTTTCGGATTCAGGTTAGGTTATACAAAGTCACCGGACTCCCGAGTCGGAAGAATCGATTTTGCCTGGGGGCTAAGTGGAGGGGGGGGCTTTGGCATTGTTGTGGGGGTCGATCAGATTTTTTCGGTGAATTAGAATTGCCTGGAATGAAAACTCTAATGTTTGAAGTTAAGTGATTAAAACTCAACTATTTCTATGAAATCATTAGCGCGACAAAAAGCTTTTAGTCTGCCGGCCATTCTTGTTTTCGGCCTCTGTTTTTATCTGCTTGCGGGATTCAACCACCTGGCTTTTGCTCAGGAAAAAGAAGATAAAGAGATACCGCCCGAACAACTTCCGGTCGAGGAACGCGACACCGGGGACAGTTTTATTGAAAATTTAGGCGAGCTGCCGGGTGATATTATTACCTTGCCTTTTAAATTGTTTTTCAAAGGCGTAGGTTTCGTAATGAGAGTTGTCGACTATAATGCAATTACACTCCGGGTGACGGATTGGCTAACGAGTGAGGATGAGAAGACGAAAGTCAGGCCAATTTTTACACCCGTTTCCGGCGGTGGTTTGATTTTCATTCAGGATGATTTGTTCAAAAAAGGGATGAAATTTCGGGCGTCGGGAAGTTTCGGAACCAGAACGCGACGAAATGTTTATGGCGGTTTGCGAGACCCGAAATTTTTCAGTCCAAAGTTTGGGGTTGAGATGGCAGGATTTTATTCCCGGTTACCTGATGAAGACTTCTTTGGCATTGGTAACAATACGTCAGAGGAAAATGAAACAAATTATTTGCACGAAGAAAACAATCTTAAAGTTTCCTTGATTTCGTTGCCCTCCAAAGGGGCATTGTTCTCAGCAGGTTTGGGATACAGTAATGTTCATATTAAGGAAGGGCGTGACCCCAACCATCCTTCACTGGATAGTCTTTTTACACCGGCGCAGGTTCCGGGATTTTTCGGTACGGAAATGTGGTCGTTGCGGTTCAACTTTTACCGGGATACGCGAAACGCCACCGGGCACCCGACCAAAGGAGGCGAGGAGTACCTTGCTTATGAATTTGCCAAAGAAATTAATGGGGACACATTCGGTTATAGAAAATTTACCCTTGACGTAAGGCGCTATCTTCATTTATTTTATGATCGGGTCATGGCAGTACGCATGCGAGTGGAGATCACCGATAATCTGCAAAATAGGCAAATTCCGTTTTATCAATTGGCGGGTTTGGGCGGCCCAAATAGTTTGCGTGGCTACCGTCCGGTTCGTTTTCGCGACAAAGACTTGATTCTGGCCGGTGTTGAATATCGGTGGCCTCTCCCCACTATGGCCATCGCGTACGGCTTTTTTGAAGAAGGAAGAGTTTTCTCTAATGTTTTTGATGAGTTCAGTCTTCATGAATTCAAATATAGTTTTGGCGGCGGGTTGAGGCTCAAATCAATAGACGGCGGTTTGATTGCCATTTTTGAAATCGCTAAATCCCGAGAACAAATTCGATTTAATTTTGGTTTAAACACAGATTTAAGGAGATTTTAATTTGAATATTAGAGCTTTAAAACTAAGTTTAACTATTTTTTGTCTTAGCCTCTTTCTGTTGAGCTGCGGGGCGCAAAAGCAATATCTAAAGCGTGATCTTATAACGGAAGAAAACGATAGAGAGTCCATTCCGAAACCTAAGCCAAGACGCCTTAGTGTTTTTGAGGACGGCATTGAAAACATATTTGGTCGTGAAATCGATGAATACGGCAACCTCTCCTGGCATAGTCGAAAACTCATCAACAACCTGAAACAGGCCAAGAATACTAACAGCCTTGATGAAGTCCCTAATTCAACCTGGTTTACAAACAGGCATGCAAAGCATCCGTTGACGATCGCAGAGTTAAGACGCGGCCCGAATCGAGGCGAGGGGCCGGACATGAGCGGCTACATTACAATTACGGGTGCGAAGGCGGAGGGCGTTTCTCCCGGCTTTCGAATGAAAGACAGCAAAGGGGTTGATTATTTCGTTAAGTTTGATATTAAAGGTTTTCCTCAGCTGAATACCGCCGCCGAAGTCATAACAACTAAATTTGTTTATGCTTCCGGTTACAACACTCCGGAGAATTATTTAAGTGTTGTCGATCCTGAAAAAATGAGAATCGGAGAGGGTGTAACCATAAAAGACAAGTGGGGCAAAGATGTGCCAATGACGATGGATTTTATGAATTATATTTTGAGCCAGGTGCAGCCGAGCCCTGATGGCACATACCGGATTGTGGCCAGTAAGCGGCTTGAAGGTGAGCCGCTTGGGCCGTTTTTGTACACAGGCCGCCGCAAGGACGATCCCAATGACCGGGTGAGTCACGTTCATCGCCGGGAGCTCAGGGGATACAAAGCCATCACCGCCTGGTTAAACAATTTTGATACCAAGGCAAATAACACTCTGGATATGTACGTTACTGAAAATGGCAAAAGCTTCGTGAAGCACTACATAATTGATTTTGCGACTTCACTTGGCAGTGGTGGATATGGTACAGCCTCACGCTCAAGGGGACATTTTGGAACATTTGACTTGGGTCATATTTTCAAAAAGCTGTTTACCTTAGGACTATATGTTGAGCCCTGGGAAAAAAAGCCTAAGCTGATTAGCCCATCGGTGGGGTATTTTGATTCGGACTTATTTAACCCGGGGAATTATGCTGTTATCGTGCCTAATCCTGCCTTTCAAAGGATGACGGAATTGGACGGGTTTTGGGGCGCTAAAATCGTCATGTCTTTCACAGACGAACAAATTCGAGCTATCGTGGAAACCGGAGAATTTCAAAACCAGGAAGATGTAGATTACATCGTCAGAACTCTGGCCGAACGCCGCGACAAAACAGGGCGATATTGGTACGGTAAAGTAAATCCCCTGGATAATTTTCATTTTCGGCAAGACAGCAACGCTCATACATTTATAGGGTTCGATGATTTGTCGGTCAATGCCGGCTTTGAAAATTCGGACATGACCACCTACCGCTATAAGCTGCAATATCTCGGAAAAGATTTAACCGGTTATTTTTTCTCAAAAAGTAAAGCGCGTCTCGATTTAAATGATGAAATGCGGCAAACCATTGAGAGAAATTTTGCGGCATTACCCAACTTGCGTGAAGATGGCCGAATTTTAAACTTCAAGATTGAAAGCCAAAGAAAACCAGGCGGCTCATGGGGAAAGGATGTCAAGGTGTTTTTTCATTATCCAATCGATGTTTCGGAGCCGCCACAGATCGTGGCAATTGAAAGAGAAAATTGATTGATGAAACCTTGCAGGTTTTTAAAACCTGCAAGATTTGGCTACTCGGAGGGAGTAATGAGTAGAATATTTTCGTTTCTAATGATCTATCTTTTAATTACCGGCTCTGGTGTCCTGGCACAGAATTCCGGTTCTGAATCAGAAGAAACCAATCAGAAGGAGAATAATTCTGAGCAGGAAACGGCCCAACCTGAAAAAATAAATCAAGAACAAGCTAACGAGTACCCCGATCCGAACTTAATTCCCTACCGGACTAAAAAAAGCGCTTTGGTGCATGTCCTGTCCCTACCCGCAAAAATATGGCATCTGGCCTGGACACCCTTGGGTGCTACCGTCATTTGGGTGGAACAGAGCCGCATTCAGGAAAAAGCGATCAATTTTTTTTTGAACGACGATCAGACGGCTGGTTTTTTTCCATTAGTCAGTTTTGGGGGGAACACCGGTGCTGGCGGCGGCCTGATGGTTTTTGACAACAATTTGTTTAATAAAAGAAAAAGAATTAAAGCCAGTTTTCTATACAGCTCGTCAAGTAACAACATAACCGAAATTGCTTATGCCGATTCATCGCTGTTTGGCAGCTCTTTTTATTTCGATATTACCGGGTCTTATTTTAATGATTCGGACGAGAATCTTTACATTAGTGATTCGGTAAGTCTGGAGAATTTGCGTGATTCGTCAATTGGGGCGAACAAATCCACGGCCGACGATGAAACCAGCTACGCGACCCAGGAAGGTGGCGTCATCGCAAATCTATCGTACGTTTTTAGTCAGAAAGTAGGCTTAGGGATTGTATCAAGCTTCCGGAGAGTAGATATCGACAGCTCTCATGATGAAATTGAAGGCGCTCTTTTTCCGAGAAATATTCCCGGCAAGGGTGAGACCAGTTTATTCTCGGTGGGTGGGACATTAACGTTTAACCTTGCCAAAGGTTGGCCGCGAACTCTTTCAGGAACGCTGTTACGGCTGAGTTATACATATAATCGGGAAATAAATGGCAGGCGGTTTGAATACAATCGGTTTAGGGCAGAACTGAATCAATTTATTCCCATTCCATTTTTAGCTAAGAATCGCCGGCTTGGTATTCGCGGCGTTTTTGAAAAAATCGACAGGATTGGCACAAAGCAAGTTCCCTTTTATGAACTCAGTTTGCTCGGCGACGCAGCTAATTTGAGAGGGTTCGATCAGAATAGGTTTCGAGGCCGGGGTTTGCTCTTTTTTAATTTTGAGTACCGCTACCCGATTTGGGACACCTGGGATGCTGTGCTCTTTTTTGATGAAGGCCAGGTTTATGACGATTTAAGCGAAATTGCTTTAAATGAATTTCATACCGCAGTCGGTACCGGAATTCGATTTATGTCAAGAACAGGGTTTCTAATGCGCTTTGAAGTAGCACGAAGCAGCGAGCAGTGGCGGGCATTATTTCAAATAATTCCGAATTTTTAAAAAAAGTCAATACGGATGCCCAGCCACTTCGGCGACTTTCCGCGGTAAAATAATTTCCACCGAAACACGCCGATTTCGCCGAGGGTCACCGAATATTTTAAATTAATATCTCTACTCGTTTTTGGGAGGAGCTAAATTGGAAGACATTCTCTATAAACGGCTCTCGGATGAAGTCATTAACTTCTCACGCTGCCGTTTGCAATTTAAACGTTTCATGCTTCAAAATGATTTTAAAAATATAAGCCGAGCTAATTTAACAATTCTAAAATGAAAATAAATTCGGCGAGTTTCGGTGACTTCGGCGCAGTTCGGTGGGAAAAATTGATTTATTTTAGGTTAGAGAATGGTTTGCTTAAATTGATTACTTATTTATATTGTCATTAAATGAACCAAAACGAAATGACCCAATGACTAATAATGAAGAGTAAAGAGGGGCAAATGAAAGCTATTGTTAAATTTCAAATCCTCTTTTTTATTATTTTAATAATATTCGGTTGCAGCAGCCACAAATTCACCCTTGCTCCAATCAAAACATTTGATCCGGACAATAAAAATATCCCCGCACCAAAAGATATCAAGGAAAATCAGATTTGGGATATTGCCGATATGACCGTTTTTTACCAAATTGAAAAAGTCTTGGATTTGAACTGGTCGGCAAGAAAGATAGGCAAAGGCCTTAACCTTGTAAAGGGTCGTTCCGCGGACAATGTCAATGCTTTGGATGAGGTCCCTAATTCAAGCTGGTATACAAATCGTCACTACCAAAATCGTATGAATTTGGAAGAGCTGCAAAACGGCCCAAACGTTACCGCCGGGCCGGACCAAAGCGGGCTTTGGTTGATCTGGCTGGCGAAGACAGAAGGGGGGACCCCCGGACTTTTTATAAGAGACGCCAAAGGAGACGCATACATTTTAAAGTTCGATGCGCCGCAATTTCAGGAAATGGGTTCGAGTGCAGAGGTTATCTCCACCAAATTTTTTCACGCGGCTGGTTATCATGTGCCGCAAAACACCATCGAGTATTTTGACCCCGATATTTTGCAAGTCCAGGAAGGCGTCATGATTCCAGTTCAAGGGTCCGAGCGGCAAATGACCACAAGAGACGTCGAGGATTTGTTGCGTCCCATCCCACGAAGAGAAGATGGAAAAATAAGGTGCCTGGCCAGTAAATTGGTGGATGGCAAAGTGGTGGGCGTCTGGAACTACATTGGAACCCGCAGCGATGATCCGAACGATCTCGTTCATCATGAGCACCGGCGGGAATTAAGAGGTCTTCGAACCTTTGCCTCGTGGCTGAGCGATGAGGACCGGCGTGCGGCCAATACTCTGGCGGTTTATACCGAAGATAAAGAAACTGGAAATAAGTACATTAAACATTTTATCATCGATATGGGATCGACGATGGGCAGTAATAATATTATTCCACATGCTCCCAAATATGGCAGTGAATACCTGGTCGACCCGCGCACAATTGCCCTGCAATTTATTACTTTCGGACTTTATGTGAAGCCGTGGGAGTTTGAGGTTGAGCCCCTGGAGTTTACAGGAAGAAAAGAGGATCCGAATTTTCCATATTTTCACTCCATCGGCTACTACGAATCTGAAATTTTCGACCCGGGTGATTGGTACCCAACTTATCCAAATCCGGCGTTTGAATACGCGACTTACCGCGACGCATTCTGGGGCGCTAAAATCGTCATGTCTTTCACTGATGAAGATATTCGCGCAATTGTTAAGACAGCTAACTATTCAAATCCTAAAGCAGAGGAATACTTAATCAAAACCTTGATCGAGCGCCGGGATAAAGTTGGCCGTTACTGGTTTGATCGAATGAATCCATTGGATAAATTCAAGTTTAAACAAAGCAACGATGTTCTGACTTTAACGTTCAACGATTTAGCGGTAGATGGCCACCTGGCGTCAGCCGAAGATACAAAATATATTTATACATTGTCTTATAACGGGCGGCACAAACAGGAATTCGTCCATGCACCGGAAATTCCTATCTCGGCAAACGGTGCCGGGTTTTTAGACCAAATTCTTGCCACTAACGATATTAAAAATGAGGAAGACAAGATTTTTTTAATTAAAATTCAAACGGTGCGAAAGGGTAAAAAACCAAGCAGAGCAGTTGATGTTTATTTTTATTATCCGGGGCAAAACCAAGAAGCTCGAGTGGTAGGTATCCTTCGGGAAGAGTAATAGTTAAAGCAATTTGATAACTAAGAAAATTGCTGCTTCTCGCCATTAAGTGTTGTAAAAAACAAAGAAATGTGCTTAAAGGTGCGTAAAAGGAAACCAAAAATGCAATAGAATTTATGCAGCCCACAGTACGATGAAAGTACATTCTTTTGTCGTTTTTAGCATAGGATTTTGAATGGACTTCGTTAAAATAGGAATTGTCACCTAACTGCAACCTGAATAAGGCACAGCAGGGAAAATGAAGATAGTTAAAGTCAATTACGATTGGAGAACTTTATGGCAAATCCAATAAAAGCAATCATGAATATCCGGCGAGAGGAGCTACCACTCTCGTTGTTAATGTCTGGTTATTTCTTTCTGGTAATCACGAGTTTCTGGGTACTGAAACCTCTAAAAAAGAATCTTTTTATAAACTACTACGATCAGATTGGGTTTAACCTTTTTGACTGGCACATGGAGGCCGCTCAAGCTGAACTCCTTGCCAAGGTTTTAAATATGGTTGTAGCTTTTGTTGCTGTGGTCGTGTTTACTTGGCTTGTGAGAAATTTTCGCCGGCAGCAATTGACTTACATCTTCACCGGATTTTTTCTGATTTCCTATCTGGGGTATAGTTTCGTTATCAACAGTCCAAGCGACTTCACTGTATGGACTTTTTATTTGTTCGGTGACTTGTTCACGACGCTAATGGTTGCTACATTTTTTGCATTTTTGAATGATAGTGTCACGCCCGACGGAGCCAAGCGCCTCTATGGCTTGATCGGTTTGGGTGGAGTTCTCGGTGGTGCAATTGGCGCTACGTTTTTTTGGCGCATGCTCGACTACCTAAGTAATTCATCGTGGCTATGGATTTGCTTTTTCATTTCAGTTATGATTTTAGTCCTCGCCAATGCTGCCGGAAGGTTGGTAGAACGGAATCCACCACCAGAACGCTCTGAGCGAACGAAAGATGTTTCTCCCGACCAAAAGGAAAACCCGGCTCTGGCAGGGGCGAAGTTGGTCTTCAAATCACCCTATTTGCTGTCCATTGTAGCTATCGTTGGATTGTACGAGATAACGTCACAAACGCTCGACTTTCAGTTTACTGCAACCATTTCACACTATTTGGATGGGCCTGACCTAAAAAGGCACTTTGCTATGATATACGCTCTAAGTGCCATTGTTGCTCTGCTTGTACAGCTTTTTCTCACCAGTTTTGTAATGACCCGTTTTGGACTTATGACGGCTTTATTGGTTCTTCCTGTTGCGATAGTCATAGGGTCTGCAGGGTTTCTTGCTGTGCCGATTTTATGGGCTGGTAGTCTCCTGAATACAGCTGACAGCGGGTTTAGCTACGGACTTAACCAATCCGCGAAGGAAACGCTATATGTGCCCACGAGCAAGGATGAAAAGTATAAAGCGAAAGCCTTCATAGATATGTTCGTGCAGAGATTTGCAAAAGTCTTGGCGATCGGTGTGAGCCTTGGAATTACTACCTATTTCGCAGATTTCTCCAGCAAAAGGTGGCTTTCTCTTTTTACGATGGCGATTGTATCTGTATGGATTCTTGCGGCGCGATACGCTGGAAAAAGGTTTCATGAAATGACGTCTTAAGTGTACTTGTATTAGAAATTAGAAACCCCATAGAACTTTATAAGATTCGATGAGTTAGCTTCGGTGCAAAAGGTTTAACTTTGAAACTCAAAGGGTTTCATTTTGAAATGTTGGCTGCGCAAGATTACAACATAAGAAACCTTTTTTCATACCGTATAAAAATTATAACTTCTTTAAAAAACAGTAGATTGCAGAATGGAAGAACTTGTGTAGTTAAAAATTGGTACAATTGTTGTATATAAAAAGATGACCGAGCTTTATTATGCTCGAGTTCGGTAATTCCCCTAATTCCGAAATCAGCTAATACTCGGTTACTTTTGATTTTGAAAAGCCGCTGTAATTTTTGCAGCGGCTTTTCAATTTTATGAGATATTTAAATGTCGCGTCTTTAGATCAGGGCTAGGCTAGTAGTGTGAGTGTGATCTCTAAATATCATCGCAATGTGGATAATAGTGTTCTCGCGGTGGGTTCGAGTGTTCAGGTGCTAATATTTTGAAATTAATCAACTTGATAAAATACGTAAACACTTTAACACCTGAACACGCTAACACTGTATATTGCCCGGTTGTTTAGGAATCATTATACTAGTTCTCATAATGTAGTTTCACTTACACCATTTTCATATATCGGGAGATTCTCTCTTAAAATCTTATAGGCAACATAATTCCCATATTCGCTCCAATGGCCATCACATTCGAGGTAATACTCATCCCATTCGTTCTGATAATCATGCATTAATGGCAATAAATCGATATATGTAACATTTTCAATCGAATGGGAAAAGCTTTTAAGGTCCACTGAAAGTGGGGAAACACCTACTTTGTGATATTCCTCTATCTCTGTTAAGGTAGGGATCGTAAAAACAAAAACATCACGATCGCCAGCTTCTTCGACCAATTTCTCCAAGGCATATTTCATAACATCAAATTGCTTCTTAGTATAGTAAAAAGAATATGGCCATCGAAATCTATTTTGAGCTTCTTCATCCGATTGAATACCTTCTTTCGTTGAGTCGTCGTCAAAGACTCTACGTTCAAGAATCTTTTGCTTGACAAATCTGTACACATTCCAAGTATAAGTATACTCACCCATGAACTCCGCTATAAAGCTTATAACCCGCGGGAAAGAAGTGTTTTCAAATGAGTCCGACCATGTTGATTTTTCAATCTTATCTTGAAAATAGACTAACTCATAATCAGGATACTCTCCAACGAAATAGGGCCGGTATCTATGGGAAAGAGCCTTTTTACCAAATTCATAATCATCATCAACCAAATCGTTGGCAGGAAAAATAAATACAAAAACATAATCATGCGTAAATTGTTTGGCCAAAGTTTTGTACAAAAGGTAATATTGGGTCGGTCCGAACCATTGGGAGGTGCTAAAATTCAAATGTTCGATGCCCGTGTTTTCTTCGAATAGATTGGATAGTCTTTTTGACGCTTGAATACCATAGCCTTCGATCAGGAATCCCCCAACACAATAACTATCTTTTTTGAAGAATGCTGCTTTCTTTCGATATCACGAGCGCCATA
>JADFPY010000124.1 GCA_022562085.1 candidate division KSB1 bacterium
GTCGCGATGGTCGGTGATGGTGTTAACGATGCGCCTGCTTTGGCTGCCGCCTCTGTTGGCATTGCCATGGGGGCCGCTGGCACGGACACCGCTTTGGAAACTGCGGACATCGCGCTCATGGCAGACGATTTGACCAAATTACCCTATTTAGTTGATCTGAGCCAACGCGCACGCGGCGTCATTAGACAAAATATTTTTGCGGCGATTTTAATCAAACTTTCATTAGCCATCGGAGTTTTCCCCGGTCTGGTTTCTCTGGTGATAGCGGTCCTGGTTGGTGACATGGGCGCTTCGCTCGGGGTGACGGCAAATGCGATGAGGCTGGCACGGGCGAATTCAAAAAAATAACCGAAAACCTTTTATAGTTTACTTCTGAACTTTTGCACTTTTTTGCAGGAAAATGGTTAAATGACCCCGACGCTTCGGGGAATGACGTTACCCGTCATTAAGTCATTAGGCCATTTGCCTTCGGCGTCATTTTTAAGGCAGCAAGAATTCACTTCTTTCAATGACAGTGAAGCGTTAATGACTGATAATAACAACATGGTTTGGACCACTACAAAGCAATCATTTGAACATTTGCAGTTCCGCCGCGTTGGGAAGTTAGGTTGACTTTAAGCTTTGAAAAAAGTATCTTTTAATATATACTCCCGATTAGAAAGTGCAAATTTTGCACGAGCGGAAAAAAGACTTTAAAATTGACAGGAGAAATCATGAGTCCTAAAGAAATTCTTTTATATGAAATTGATGAAGCTCCTGACGAGCTTTTGACAGAAGTTATAGATTTTGTTCAGTTTTTAAAGCACAGAAAAAATCAGGAGAAATTTGAGATTACTGCAGCCAGTGAATCTGCATTAAAAAAAGATTGGCTTTCCCCCGAGGAGGATGAAGCTTGGCAACATTTGTAAAAGGTGATATTGTAGTAGTTCCATTCCCTTTTTCAGATTTAACAAATGCAAAAAGGAGGCCTGCACTTGTTTTAGCCACTTTAAAAGGAAATGATTTGATCCTTTGCCAAATTACCAGCCAGACAACCCACGATTCCTATACCATCCAAATAGATGATTCAGATTTTGAAACAGGTTCCCTCAAACATAAAAGTAACATTCGACCTAACCGTATTTTTACTGCTGACAAAAGAATAATTCTTTACAAGGTGGGTCAACGTAAAAGAAACAAAATAAATTTAGTCGTAAAAAAGATTACCGAAATTTTACAACAAAACGACGACTAAATCGAATATGAACATCCTATTCTTCTCATTCCTTGCCGCCGGCGCAACCATCCTTGGCGGCAGCATTCCTTTGCTCCACAAAAAATTGAGCGATAAGCAGTTGACTCTGCTCGTTGCTTTCTCGGCAGGGATTCTGCTCTCCACCGGCCTGAATCATATGGTTGCCGAAAGCTTTAGTGAGTCTGGACGCTGGGGCATGCTTTCGGTTAGCATCGGGTTTGTGGTTCTTTATGGCTATGAGAAAATGGCCATGGTGCACGCATGCCGGGAACAGGACTGTCATGTCCATCATTTTGGCGGCTCCGCTTTGGTAGGAATGGGATTTCACAGTTTTTTGGATGGATTTGCCATTGCCGTCAGTTTTGAGTTTGAAAAGACACTTGGTGTGTTGGTTATTGTGGCAGTCATGCTGCATAGATTGCCAACAGGCATCTCAATGGCGGTCATCATGCTTTCAAATAAATATAACGAAAGCAAAGCCTGGAAAACCCTAACCACAATTGCTGGCCTTACCGTCGTTGGTGCTTTAGCCGGAACTTTGATTCCCGTTCAGGAGCAGTTTATCCTGAGTTTCGCGGTAGGACTTACCGGCGGCACTTTCCTCTACATTTCCACGAGTGATCTCCTTCCTTTGGCTCATGAAAGCAGTCAGGATTATTGGGTGCCAATCGCTTTCCTCGTTGGATTTCTGGGTATTCTCACCGCAAGCTTCTTAAACGGCGTATAAACCAATCAGGCCAGTGTTTTGATTCAAGGCCTATAGTAATAAACCAGATAAGAATGACCAAAGCTTGGTTTTGAGCGTCATTAATTGTCAATTAGGTCATTTAGTTGTCATTGCTTAATGACCAAATGACCATGCAATGACTTTAATGACTAATCAGCATACCGATAAACAAAAAGCCAATTAGATTTAATGAGGAGTCACTGGTCTATTCTTTATTGAAGTATATTCGCGTTAATTAGCGGTGACAGTCTCCAAGTCAAAAATCCCGGGTCTCCATATTCCCAATCAATCATTCTTGTAAAAAAAACGACACAGAATAGGATAACATCTATCCATTTTTATTCAAAACTGAAAATTTTAAATCAACTTTTGACTGTTTCAAAATCAATTTGAAACATTTGTAATTTTAATATAAAACTAATGTAAGATTTTAGTTTAAGCTTGTGATTCCGATGAAAACTTTAGATATTGCTGCTCGCAAAAAATAGGAGTACTTGCATCTTATGAAATCTAACACGGATCAACCCCTTTTTGACAACCTCAAATGTATTAAAAATGACCTGGAGTCCAATCCGGAGAACCTCGAAAAATATTTTCAAATTCTCAAACTCGCCAGCGTCGGCGAAATGATGGGGGAAATAAGCCACACCTTTAACAATATTCTAGGCGGCATTCTCGGTTACTCGCAATTGCTTAAAGAACAATTACAGGAAGGCAGCGATGCGCTTCGACAAGCCGAAGTTATCGAAAAAGCCTCCAAACGAGCCTCGAAGTTGGTTTCGCAGATGCAGTTCTTTACTCAAAAGCAATCCTATCAAAAAAGAATCGTCGATCCCAAGCAAATCGTTACCGAAGTTACATTGATTCTGGAAAGCACTTTTAATAAAAATATTAAAATCACCAGTCAATTCAATCATGGCTCTGCAAGATTGTTTGTCGATCTTGCCGCCATCTATCAAATCCTTCTCAATATCTGCCGGAATTGTAAAGATGCCATGCCCGAGGGAGGCGAGCTGGCAATGCGTACGGAACTCAAAGATCAATTTGTAACTTTTGAAATATCCGATACCGGCTTTGGC
Organism: candidate division KSB1 bacterium; assembly: GCA_022562085.1. Lineage (NCBI taxonomy): Bacteria > Pseudomonadati > Candidatus Zhuqueibacterota bacterium. The sequence goes on from JADFPY010000124.1 coordinate 3,041, forward strand.
ATTGATTCAAATGACCTGCCGCATATTTTCGAACCATTTTTCTCAAGAAAAGAATCAGGGTTTGCGAGTGGAATGGGTCTCGCCGTCGCCGAAGCAATCGTAAAAGATAACCAGGGAAGGATTGTGGCTGAATCTGAAGTTGGCAAAGGAACGGTTTTTCGTGTGTTTCTTCCGACTGCTAAGCCATCCGGAAAATTGACTAAATCAGCCGACAATCAGGATAAATTTATGAAGGCTGATGGAGAGCTTATCATGGTGGTTGACGATGAGGAAGATCTCCGTGAAATGGCAAAACGGATTCTTGAAAAGCGAGGATTTAAAGTTGTAATTGCCGGTTCAGGCGAGACTGCCATCAAAGTTTTTGAAAAGCATGCCAATGAAATCAAACTCGTTATTTTAGACATGATTTTACCGGAAGGAGACGGCACAAAAGTTTACAAAAAAATTAAAGAGTTGCGCAAGGATTCAAAATTCATTCTCACCAGCGGCTACATCCACAATGCGCCTTTTCAGGAACTGATTGAAAATAATCAAGAAAACTTCCTTCCTAAACCCTGGGATATTACAGAGTTAATCGAAGAAGCTGAGCGGGTGCTGAAAACGGCTTAGATTTACCCAAAGAAAAGATAAACAATAAAAATCGCTGCTATTATACCCGCCAAATCTGCGATCAATCCGCAGGTCACCGTGTACCGGGCCTTGCGAATATTCACCGCGCCAAAGTAAACCGCTATTGTGTAGAAAGTCGTTTCCGTTGATCCTTGAAAAGTGGAGGCAAGCCTTCCGACAAAGGAATCGGCGCCATAAGTCTGCATAGCTTCAACCATCATTCCCCGCGCACCGCTGCCGCTCAACGGCTTCATAAACGCAGTCGGAAGGGCAGGCACAAAATCGGTATTTGCACCCAACGTAGCAAAGCACCAGCCAATTCCAGCAACCAGCATGTCCAGGGCACCCGATGCCCTAAAAACGCCGATAGCAACCAACATTGCCACTAAATAAGGAATGATTTTCACCGCCACAGTAAAGCCCTCTTTAGCTCCTTCAACAAAAGTTTCGTAAACGTTCACTTTTTTTCTAATTGCCAGACTTAAAAAAGTAATTATGATTGAAAACAAAATAAAATTACCTGCCAGACCCGACTGCTTGCCGATGGATTCCTGTGGAAGCAGGTAAAAATAATAAATAATTCCTGCAATTGCTAAACTGCCCACGCCAAGGTACCCCAAAACCGTCAAGTTCAAAAGATTGATTTTTTGATAAATGGAAACCACAATCAGTCCCGCCAGCGTGGAAAAATAGGTCGTTAGTAAAATCGGGATGAAGACGTCGGCGGGGTTGGCTGCTCCTTGCGCTGCCCGAAGAGCCATAATACTGATCGGAATGACAGTCAGTCCGGAAGTATTTAAAACCAGAAACATGATTTGGGCATTTGAGGCGGTATCTTTGTTCGGGTTGAGTTCCTGCAATTCGTTCATTGCCTTCAAACCGAGCGGAGTGGCAGCGTTATCCAGGCCCAGCATATTGGCGGCGAAGTTCATAAGCATTGAGCCGCCAGCGGGATGATCTTTCGGAAGTTCCGGGAACAGTTTTCTGAAAAGCGGGTTGATAATTTTGGAGAGTATTTTTACGGCGCCGCCTTCTTCGCCGATTTTCATGATGCCCAGCCACAAAGTCATCACACCGATCAAATAGATAGCGATGTTCACGCTGGTCTCAGCCATCGTGAACGTACTCTCCACCATTTTTGTGAAGACTTCAGTGTCACCCAAAAAGAGCAGTTTGATCAGCGCGACAACAAAAGCGATCAGGAAAAATGCTCCCCAAATATAATTGAGAGCCATGGTAAATCAAATATCAAAAACCAATTTTCAAGAAACTAAACTATTTTTTTTGAGAAGCAAGATAATTTTAGGAACTCCTGCCGACTTAACGGAAGGAATCATTCGAAAAAAAATAAATTCTCTTGTTGAAAATTGGAAATGAATTACTTATCTTTGCCATTGCTTTTGCAAATCCTGAACACTTTAACACCCGAACACTTGATTGAAGGAGGAAAAATGGTTTCCGAATTTAGGAATCATCCACTGACTGATTTTTCAAAAGATGAAAATCGCCAGAAAATGCAGGCTGCTCTTGAAGAAGTCAAGAGCCAGTTTGACCGCACATACGATTTGTATATTAACGGTCAGGAAATTGAAACCGGCGATATTCTAAAATCTTACAATCCCTGTCAAAAAGACCAGGTTGTCGGCAGTTTCCACAAAGCCGGCAACGATGATGTGGAAACCGCTATCGCTGCTGCAGAAAAAGCGTTTGAATCCTGGCGTTTCGTTGCCCCGGAAAAACGAGCGGATTACCTGTTCAAAGCAGCCGCAGTCATGCGCCGCCGGCAATTTGAGCTCAGCGCGTGGATGGTTTATGAAACCGGCAAGAGCTGGGCAGAAGCGGACGGGGACAGCGCCGAGGCTATCGATTTTCTGGAATTTTACGCCCGGGAAATGCTGCGCTATGCTGAAAAGCAGCCAATCACGCCAATTGCCGGAGAAGAAAACGAAATGATCTACATTCCACTCGGGGTTGGCGCGATCATCCCGCCTTGGAATTTTCCTTTGGCTATCCTTGCGGGGATGAGCAGTGCTGCGATTGTTTCCGGAAACTGCATCTTGCTCAAGCCTGCCAGCGATTCGCCAACCATTGGTCAGAAATTTGTTGAAATTATGCAGGAAGTCGGGCTGCCGGCAGGAGTCCTGAACTACATTCCGGGCAGCGGCTCGGTTATCGGGGACACAATTGTTACGCATCCGAAGATTCGTTTTATCACATTCACTGGATCTAAAGAAGTCGGCCTGCGGATAAACGAGCTGGCGGCCAAACCGCAGAAAGGGCAAATTTGGATTAAACGCGTCGTTGCTGAAATGGGTGGCAAAGACGCCATGATAGTCGACAGCGAAGCGAATCTGGATGAAGCAGTGGAAGCTGTGGTGAGTTCTACTTTCGGTTATCAGGGACAAAAGTGCTCTGCCTGTTCACGTGCTATTGTCGACGAATCCCTCTATGACGAATTCCTGGAAAAGTTAGTGGAACGAACCAGGAAAATCACCATGGGTGAAGTAGAAAACCCGGACCATTTTATGGGAGCGGTGATCAATAAATCTGCTCAGGAAAAGGCGTTAAAATACATCGAAAGCGGCAAAAAAGACGGTCGGCTACTTCATGGCGGTCAAGCAGGTTCTGACTCCGGCTATTTTGTGCAGCCCACGATTATTGCCGATATCGACTCGAAAGATCAGCTCGCTCAGGAAGAGGTCTTTGCACCGGTACTCGCCGTAATCAAATCCCGTGATTTGGATCATGCTTTAGAAATTGCCAATGACACCGAGTTTGGTCTTACCGGAGCTATCTATTCAGAAAACGAGGAAAAGCTGAAAAAGGCCAGAGATATTTTCCATGCCGGTAACCTGTATTTGAACAGAAAATGTACCGGAGCCTTTGTAGGGGCGCATCCGTTCGGCGGCTTCAACATGTCAGGCACCGACTCAAAGGCCGGTGGGCGGGATTACTTGCTATTGTTTTTACAGGCGAAGACGATTTCAAGGAAGGTGTGAGTTAGTCGTCACTGAAAGAGTGTGTTAAAAGATGCGCTAACTTTGCAGCCAACCTCATACCGTTTGTGCCCCTTGCCTTTGGAGATACATTCGACTTCGGGCGCATGGATACTGTAGAGTTTATTTTTGTCATGGCGTTCTGTAGAAGCAACCTATCGGCCCTTGCAAGCAGTTCTTGGCATTCAGCATCCGGTTTCTGGATTTTTCCGGGCAATGTCCCGAGCGACGAGCCCGAGGTAGATTTTGAGCTTTTTAGTCATCTTTCCGGGACGTCGCAGTTGCTTTGCGTGCGAATAGCGGCCTTGTTTGCTAAGGCCTGTTTGCTCAAACGGCGATAGCTCTGGCGCAGCTTGATGCATTTAAAATCATTATCTCAAACTATTATTTATAAATAGCTTATGATATTTTTCAGTGACGACGACTTAGGTCCGGCCGCTTCAAAGATGTTTCATTCTTAGTAACCGATTTTTTCGACTGTAAACAAATTTTTTGTGCGTTTACTCTGTTCTTCTGAGTAATTGTCATCTAAAACCCACACTGAAAACCTGGTGATGAAAATCTTAAATGAAAAACAAATAAGACCGAGTTTTGGTAGAATTTTCCCCGCTCTTTTACTTCTGCATATGTTAAGCGCAGAATTGCATTCACAATGGTCTAAGGACGCTGCCGAAAACAATGTCATCGTGAAACTCGAGAGCGACCAGTCCAGACCTGCTGTAATATCCGATGCAGAAGGTGGTGCCGTTATCGTTTGGCAAGACGGGCGCAATGGCGATTTTGATATCTATGCCAGTCGAATTTTTGCTTCAGGAAACCTTACATGGACCCGTGATGGAGAGCCAATCGCGATAGCGGAAAAGAATCAAGAGTTTCCCACAATTGTTAGAAATGTGCAAGGAGGCGCCTTCATCGCCTGGCGGGATAGTCGAGATGCAAGTATTTTCGACACCCCTATTGGAATTTATGCTCAAAGAATTGATGACTCATTTGGGCAGGGTCAGTGGGAACAAAATGGTAATCTTGTGCACTTGCCTGTTATCAGCACCTCTCCTAGCATTATACAAGACAGAAATTTTGGACCTATCGTTGCGACCTACACACCAACCGAAAGTTCGTTCTTTTCGCTGTTGATACAAAAACTTGGCATAAATGGCGAACCAGAATGGACTCCGTTGACGCCAAGAAATAAGAATCCAAGAATAAGTTCACCTGCACCACAAGAACCTCCGGTAATCGTTTCAGACCTCAGCGGCGGAGTCATATTTTCATGGGCTGATATGCGGAACGCAAATTTGGCGCTATACGTGTCACACCTTAGCACTGAGGATACGCTTGATTGGCCATCCGGTGAAGTTCTGATAGACTCAGTTCTAACTCCCGGAACGACGCCGGCCATGGTTTCCGATGATTCGAAAGGAATCATAATTGCCTGGATATCACCGGATATTCCGGACTCTAAAGATTTTGTAAAGGCTCAGCGTGTGAATTCTCTTGGTGAACCACAATGGGAGGAATCAGGAAGAGTCATCTCTTCATCCGCGGGCAGAAAACGTAACGTCAAAATTGTACAGACAAGTCAGGATACGCTGATAATTCTTTGGGAAAACCTTAACGCCGACTGGGATATTGCCGCTAAACGTATTAATTCAACAGGGATTGCACTTGAGTCAGAAATAGATGTTGCCAGTGCTGTTGAAATACAAACAAATCCTTCCATGATTGCTGATGGTAGGGGCGGAGCAATCGTTGTTTGGGAGGACGAACGCAATACTAATTCGAGCAGTACGGATATTTATGCTCAACTGATCAAAATAGACGGCGGCTTGGGGTGGGGAGAAGACGGCACGGCCGTTTCAACTGCAGCAGAAAAACAAACAGCGCCGGTTTTAGCCAGTGACGGCTTGGGTGGAGCCATTATTATATGGGAGGATTTACGAAATGGCAGCAACAACGCTGATATTTACGGCCAACGAGTCAGCGCTCCCGGCGTGTTAGGCGAGTTTCGAGAGATAAATATTACTTCACCGAATTCAAATGATAACTGGGAGATAAGTGGTCCTCGCAGAATAACCTGGATGTCTCAAGGTGAAATTGAAAATGTTAAAATTGAATTATCGCGGGACGGGGGAGCAACATATAGCACTTTGGTTCCCACTACTCCTGATAGCGGATCCTATGTTTGGCCCGCGGTTTTGGGACCTCCTTCAACTGAGTGTAAAGTAATAGTTCGCGATGTCAAAGCGGATTTTATTTTGGATGTCAGTAGCGGCCTTTTTACTATTTCCGAGCCCGCAGCGCCCGCACTCGACACCCTTGAAATTAAAACGATAGTCAGAGCTGGAGAAGCACTTGAAATAACAATAATTGCCAAGGATCTTAGCGGTATTAAGGATGTTTTTTTAAATTATAAATTGGGCGGAGCCGTAACTTTCAGAAGCGCCAGAATGGTCAGACAGGATTCAGATCAATACCGGGGGACAATCCCGGCGGACTCGGTGACAGAACGGGGTGTGGAATTTTTTGTGCGCGGCTTCGACAACATCGATCTTTCAAGCGTAACCGATACTATTTTTGTACAAGTGCCGTTTCCTGCGGGAGTTCAAACAACCGATATCTTTGCAGGCTCTGCACAAACTGCATACCGCATGATTTCAGCGCCAAATTTATTAGACGAAACTTTGGCCGATTCTATTTTTTCAAATTCACGTTTTGGTGCTTATGACACTACGAGTTGGAGATTATTCAAGTATCGTAACGGTCAAACGATCGAGCGTGATTCTGTAAATTCCGACTCGTTCAAGTTTACCCCGGGGGAAGCTTTTTGGTTGATTTCTTCCCGTAACCGTACCATTGATTTTGGGCCGGGGATTTCTCAGCGGGCTGATATGAGCGCTACCATAACTTTGGCGCCCGGTTGGAATCAAGTCGGGAATCCGTTTGCGTTTTCAGTTGCATGGGATAGTGTTATTGCCGATGGCAATGTTGACGTTCCTATATTTTATAACGGTATTTATTCTGCGGCACAAAACCTGGAACCTTATCAGGGTTATTTTATTTGGAATTTTGACACTCTAAATGTAACATTAACAATTCCTCCAATTGAAGCTAACGCGTCAAATTCGGTATTATCCCGAACGGCGGCCGGGGTGGATTGGCAGGTGCAGATCCTGTCGATGTGCAGTGAAGCCAGGGATGATTTCAATTATCTTGGCATTCATGAACAGGCTTCAATAACCTGGGATCGATTCGATCATCCTGAACCGCCGCCAATTGGCGAGTATATTTCCGTCTATTTTCCCAGGAAAGATTGGCAAGTTTACCCGAACAATTACACCACAGATTATCGGGATGACCTTGGTCAGGGACAAAGCTGGACATTTCAAGTCAAAACCAATATTCCCAATACTGAGGCCCAAATATTATTTTCTGGGTTGGCAGATCTTCCATGGGACTTAGAAATTGTGCTGGTGGATGAAAAACTAAACATAACCAGAGATCTTCTGGTAGACCAGAGTTACAGTTTTCCAACAGGCAATTCCGGGACGACTAAAACCTTAAAGGTGATTGTCGGCAAACGCGAATATATTTCCGATGAGATCAGCAGGTCAACTTTTATACCCAGCACTTTTGAACTCGATCAAAATTTCCCTAATCCTTTTAATCCAGCGACATCAATTCGCTACGGGTTACCGGAAGCTGCAAACGTAACCATCAAAGTTTTTGATCTTTTAGGAAAAGAAGTCGTAACTTTGTTGTCCGCTGAGCAAAGGGAAGCCGGATATCATGTTATCTCCTGGGGCGGCCGCGACCGGGATGGTTCCTCCGTTGCCAGCGGTCTGTATTTCTATCAAATTATCTCCGGAAAATTTGTGCAAACCCGTAAAATGCTTTTGGTGAAATAAAGATAAAAATTGGAGCATCAAATATGGAAATGGTCAAAAAAAGTTTCCTCTTTCTTCTGTTAATTTTTATGCCAATTTCACAATTAGTTGCTCAACAGGAAGTCGGCGAGCCGGCGCTCAGGTCTATTGATCCCGAAGAAATAGTAAGTAAGCATAAACAGGGCTATGAGAAAACAGCCCCGGCAATCGTGAAAATTGTTTCAGATGGCGGGAGAAAAATGGCGGCCGGCGTCATACTTGGCGTTAGTGAGGATGGCGATGGTTATGTTCTGACTTCCTTTGGTGCGGTAGCCGGGCTGAATAAAGTTGCTGTTATTCTGATGAACCACCCCGACGCCCTTCTAGGCCGCATCGTTGACAAATGGATTGACTTTGATTTAGATTTGGCTATCATCAGCATTAGAAATTTTCCTGACGCGCAACGTGTGGTGTCAATTCAAAATTCAAAATCTGCCAAGCTTGAAGAGATATATTTGCTGATCGCGCATACTGACACCGGCGATTGGCTGCCCATTGAGGTGAATTTGGCGAATTTTGATGACACAAAATTTGCGTTAAGTTTACCCAGTGAATCAGGGATGGAAGGCGCTCCTATCGTTACAAAGAAAGGAGATATGATTGGAGTTTTCTCAAGCCTTAAAGCGAACAGCTTATCATTGGCAATTAGAACCAATGCCATAAAACCGCTTATTAATGAATGGTTTAACTCAGTTAAATTAGCACAAAAATGGGAAGAGAAGCGCACCGGTATCGCGACCTGGATCTGGGCTGTCGGGGGGAGCGTTATTGGCGGTACTATTGTGACTGCAATTGCGATTTCAGGGGGAGGCAATGGACCGAGACCGGGTTTGCCGCGCGCGCCCAACCCTCCGCCTATTCCTGAAAAACAGCGGTAAATGGCTATTCGTTCATCAAGCTGCTAAACTTGTTACTTGGGTCCTCTGTAATTCGCCCATGGATGGGCC
>JADFPY010000125.1 GCA_022562085.1 candidate division KSB1 bacterium
GCGTTAGTTCATCGAATTTAATAGGGGCCTCATGAAAACTACCAATTCTCGTGAAGCGCATTCACCACGGAAATTCATGGAGCACCGCGGAAATTGCTGGACAGCAAAAGGCGAAGCGGCTGGAGAAGAGCGTGTAAAAATGCTTTGCTGTTTGCCCTATGTGATTCCAAAGAACTAAGAAACCTAAAAAAAGGAGGTTATTATGAAAAAACAATCAGTTGTAAATGTGCTTTATTTATTTCTTATCTTATTAACATTTAATTTACATAATGTAAGTTTTGCCCAGGAGAAAGAAGATGAAGAAACACCTAAAGAGCAAATTCCGGTTGAAGAACGAAAGACCGGGGACAGCTTTATCGAAAATGTCGGAGAGCTGCCCGGGGACATCGTGACTTTTCCTCTGAGACTGGTTTTTAAAGGCATCAGTAAGACAGCGGGATGGATAGACTTCCAAAATGTTTATCTGCGAGTCACGGATTGGCTGACCAACGAGGATGGCACCCGCAAGGTAAGACCCATATTTGCTCCCAGTGGCGGTGGCGGGGCCACGTTTACTCAAGAGAATTTCTTTAAAGGCGGAATGACATTTAGAGCACACGGGAGTTTTGGCAATCGAACGCGTCGACTCTTTTCCGGCAGATTAAGAGATCCCCAGTTATTTGCGCCAAAACTGGGATTGCAATTGACAGGGTTTCACCAAAGAAAGCCTGATGAGGATTTTTTCGGACTCGGCAATGATTCTCAAAAATCAGATGAAACGAACTACCTGCACCAAGAGAACAATTTCGAAATTGACGTTATTTCGGTCCCCTTCAAAGCAGCGCAATTTTCTCTGGGATTGTCTTACAGCAATGTCAATATCAAAGAAGGCCGTGACCCCAATCACCCATCGACGAACACGTTTCCAAAATTTCAGGAAGTTCCCGGACTAGCAGGCGCTGAAATGTGGTCGCTTCTTTTTAAGTTTTATAACGATTCAAGAAATGCAACCGCACATCCTACAAGTGGCGGCGAAGAGTTTTTCTCAGTCGAATTCGCCAAGGAAATTGACGGAAGTGATTTTGGTTATCGAAAATATACTTTGGATTTGCAGCGGTATATTGAACTTTTTTATAAACGTGTGTTGGCTGTGCGGGCACGGACGGAAGTCACTGATAAAATGGAAGGCCGGGAGATTCCTTTTTATCGTCTTGCTGGCTTAGGCGGTGCCGACAATCTACGCGGATACAGACCCGTGCGCTTTCGGGATGAAGATTTAATGCTTTTTAGCGCTGAGTATCGTTTCGAGGTAAATACATACGCCATTGTGTACGGTTTTTTTGAGGAGGGTCGGGTTTTCAACAATATTTTTGATGATTTTACTTTTAATGATTTTAAGTATTCTGCGGGCGGTGGCCTGCGGTTTAGAGCACGAAATGGAAATTTGACGGCAATTCTTGAAATTGCTAAGTCTAAAGAACAAACGAGATTTATCTTTGGGTTAAATACAGATTTGAGGAGGTTTTAAAAATGCTAAAAATAATGAAAGATTTTACGACTGGTTTCTTTATTTTGCTTCTAATTTTAGGAAGTATAAATTGCGCTTCCCAAAAACATTACAAGCTGGGATCTATAATCACACAAGAAGAGATTACATCTATACCGAAGCCGAAAGTCCAAAAGGTCAGCCTTTATGAAAACGCAATTGAAAACATGTTGGGACGTGAAATAGATGAATATGGCAACATTTCATGGCACAATAGAAAATTAACCAACAATCATAAGCAGGCCAAAAATACCAACGCACTGGATGAAGTGCCGAATTCATCCTGGTTCACCAACCGAAATGGCAAATACCCAATGAATCGAGAAGAATTAAAACGCGGCCCGAATCGAGGTACAGGTCCCGATATGGAAGGTCCTCTAACCATCATTGGTGCTAAAGTCGAAGGTGTTTCACCAGGATTTACTATTAAGGATCGCAAAGGAGATATCTATTTCATCAAATTTGATGCAAAGGGCTATCCCCAGTTGAATACTGCCGCAGAGGTCATTACATCAAAGTTTGTTTACGCTGTAGGTTACAATGCACCGGAAAACTATTTGAGTACACTCGATCCTAAGCGCTTGCAAATTGCAAAAGGCGTTAAAGTAAAAAATCGCTGGGGCAAAGATGTACCTATGAAATTTGAGTTTGTTCAAAAAGTGTGGAAGAAGGTTCACCCGAATCCGGATGGCAGCTACCGAGTTGTAGCAAGCAAATTACTGGAAGGGGAAGCTCTTGGTCCCTTTCTATTCGCAGGCCGCCGTAAGGATGACCCTAATGATAATATTAACCACAACCATCGCAGAGAACTTAGAGGATATAAGGTGATCGCCGCCTGGTTAAATAACAACGACGTGAAAGCCAACAATACCTTAGATATGTATGTTGAAAAAGACGACAAATATTTTGTTAAGCATTACATGCTCGATTTTGGGACCTCATTGGGGAGCAGCGGTTATGGTCTAGGTGGTAGAAGTCGCGGTCATAAGGGAGCTTTCGATTTGGGCCACATGCTGAAAAAAACGCTTAGTTTGGGATTATGGGTAGAACGTTGGGAGAAAGAGCCAAGATTGGTCAGCCGCTCGGTTGGCTATTTTGAGTCAAGACTTTTTAACCCTGAAGATTATGCTCAACTTTTCCCTAATTTGTCTTTTCAAAAGGCTACGGAGCTGGATGGATTCTGGGGCGCTAAAATTGTCATGTCCTTCACGGACCAACAAATTCGTGCGATTGTAGAAACGGGGGAATATGAGAATCAAGAAGATGAGGATTATATCGTTAAGACGCTTATTGAACGGCGAGATAAAACCGGACGGTATTGGTACAGCGTTGTGAATCCGATCGATAATTTTCGATTTGCGCAAACTAATGGTAGTAATGGACATCAAAATGCAAATAGCAAAATCATCGAATTCGATGATTTGTCGGTTAATGCCGGATTTGAAAATGCAGAGCGAACTACTTATCGTTATAAACTTAAATACCGTGGAAAAGATTTAACAAATTATTCCTTTTCTAAAGGTAACCCAAGTTTGTCTTTAAATTCTGCAATGCATCAGGTTATTGAAAAGCTCTTTAATGAGAAAACAAACATTCGCGAGGACGATAAAATTTTGACATTCAAAATTGAATCCAAGAGGAGCGAGTTCGGCTCCTGGGGAAAAGCCATCCAAGTCCATTTTTATTACCCAATAGGTAATGAGAAAGCTCCTCAAATTGTGGCTATAGAACGAGAAAACTAATTGAATCGATAACGAAGAAGCTAAGATATTTTCTGTAAAAATCCAGACGCAAAGGGGTGAGGGTTCTTTAAGCAACACCTTTGGAAAACCTTCTTTTGAAAATCACTTGGTGTTATTGTAACTTATCGCTTTTAGTGAATGAATTAAGTAATTAATATACTTTGCTGAATAGATGGAATAATCATTTTTACTTATTTAGTTGTAATCACCATGAACAGATTTAGGTTTTTTAACTTTAAGGAATTGCCATGAAAAAGCTAAAAATATTTGCAATCTCACTTTTAGGAATTGTTGTTGTCGGATACCTATTATTATTTATTGCTGCCAGGATTCTGTTTCCTCCAGAACGACTGAAGGAAATAATAACGCCCAAAATCTCAGAAGCTGTTGGCAGGGAGGTAAGTATCGAGGATGTAGGATTATCCGTCTTCCCAGGGCTCAGCCTGAATGCCCACGGACTGACAATAGCCAATGCAGAGGGATTTAGTGACAAGCCACTCCTGAAAGTGAGGGATTTATATTTGAATGTTAAATTGCTCCCACTTCTGAGAAAGCGTGTTGAAGTCGCATCAATCCTTATTAAAAATCCAAAGATTTTGATAGAAAAGAGCATAACTGGTAAGTTCAATTTTGAAATGGCAGGTGAAGAAAAAGCGAAAGTTCCTTCCGAAGCTGAAGAACCTGAAACTTCACCGTTTTCATTAGTGGTCAACTCGGCTCGAATTGAGGACGGTACACTGATATATCTTGATCATCAGAAGAATAACGCAATAGCGATTAAAGAAATTGACCAAAATATCTCGATATCCCTCGATGAAGAACTCACAGATATACGAACCGAAGGTCAATTAGATATTAAAGACCTCAATTTTACGGATATGAAAAAGAATGAAGGCGCGATGAATTTCCCATCCGTAACCATAAAGCATCATTTCAAAATAGACACACAGTCCAAAAATATCCAGGTAGAACAGTTGATGTTCGTCATAGAGTCGACCCAACTCAACTTTGCCGGCTCACTTAAAAATTATGATACCACGCCTAATATTGATCTGTCGTTAAGAACGAATGAAATTGAATTATCTAACATCCTTCGCACAATCCCCCATGACTTGGCACCGATGCTGACAGAACTGACCGCGGAGGGGAGAATTAACTTAAAGATGGATGTCAAAGGTGAGATTTCAGAAAACAAAACCCCAAGTCTGAACGGGAATATCGTTTTCAACAATCTTACATTGAGTTATTCAGAGCTGCCTAGCAAGATTAGCAATCTTAACGGTAGTATAGGATTTACTGACAAAAGTCTTAATTTTAGAAACATCACCGCCAGACTTGGCAACGATCCTGTTGAACTGTCCGGTTCAATTATTGATTTCGAGCATCCGAGGTATGATTTGAAATTTAAAGCAGATTTGAACCTCAGTACCTTGAAGGACTATATTGAATCGCCTAACATTCAAAGCAAGATCCCTCCGGATAAATTACCGATGCTGACAAAACTGACCGCAGAAGGAAAAATCAATTTAAAGATGGATGTTAATGGTGAGATTTCAGAAGACAAGCTTCCAAACGTTAACGGGGCTCTCTTTTTCAATAACCTTACACTGGGATATTCAGAACTGCCCGGCAAGATTACCAATCTTAGCGGTGGTATAGGATTTACTGACAAAAAACTTGATTTTAGAAACATCACCGCCAGACTTGGCGGCGATCCTGTTGAACTCTCTGGCTCCATTATTGATTTTGAGCATCCGAGGTATGATTTGAAACTTAAGACAGATTTGAACCTCAATGCTGTGAAGGACTATATTGAACTGCCAAAGGGGACATCCCTCTCTGGCAGACTGAAAGCTAATATAATTGCAAAGGGAAGTGTTGATAAGCCTGAAAAGACAAGACTGAATGGAAGGATAAGTGTGAGCAATAGTTCTCTTATTACTCCCAATCTTGCTGTCCCTCTTACCGAAATCAACAGCGAAGTTGATCTGGCGGGTAGAAAAGTTAAAATTTCCAATTTAACTTTAAGAGCTGCTAAATCCTCTATTAGCTTGACGGGTGAAATTTTAGACCCGATTCATAATCCTAAAGGAACTCTGCAATTAACTTCTTCATTATTAGATTTGGACGAAATTTTTCCAGAGACAGAATCTGAAGAAGATGTAACCTCAAAGAGAGAACCTATAAAACTTCCTTTTGAGACTCTCGATGGCAAAGTCATAATTAGCAAATTGATAACCAATGACATTGTGATGAGCAATCTACGTGCAGATATGATTATCAGGAACAATGTCCTTTCCATTAAAAACGTTAGGTCTGATCTGTATTCTGGCAAACTCACAGGAAGTGCAACCGCTGATTTTAATGATCCAAGTGGGCTTGCTTATACAATACAGATGAAAGGCGACGGGCTGGATGTGAACGACTTTGCAACCACAGCAATCCCAATCGAGGATGCCTTCTTTGGCAAAATGCAGATAGAGGTGAATGCAAATGGCACAGGTTTATCCACCGAAGAAATAAAGAAAAATATAGTTGCTGAAGGCGCCACAGTCGTATTTGACGGAAAAATAGTCAATCTGCCAGTTCTACATTCACTTGCTAATTTCCTGAACCTGCCATCATTTGAAGAGATTAGTTTTAAAACCCTGAACAACAGCTTTAAACTCCAAAATGAAAAACTCTCATTTGAAAACTTTGAGATGAAGGCTTTTGACAACGACCTCTCCCTTGGTGGCTTTATCGGGTTAGATGGCTCACTAGATATTTCAGTTAGCATGCTTTTGTCTGAAGAACTCACTCAACGATTTCATAAAAAGGCGGTAAAAGTTCCTAACGTCTTTCTTGTAGATTCCAGCAGATTGCCATTGGACTTTATTATAAAAGGCACCAAAGACAACCCAGAGATAAGATGGGACACAGAGAAAGCTGTTAGCCGAGCTGCTGAAAAAACCGTTCAAACAGGATTAGAAAAAGGATTGGAAAAAATCTTTGGTAGCTTGAAAACAGATTCCCTGGAATCCAACAAGGATAAAAAAGAAGGGGATCCATTGAAAAATGTTCTGGAGGGACTCTTTGGGAAGAAGAAGAAAAAGAAAAAAGGTAAACAAGAAAACAATTAGATCTTTTTTAATTCTTGGCTATTGATGATAAAACAGTAGTATAGCTGGGGGATGTAGCGCCAAAATGTGAAAATAGAAACTGTAAGCGGAGGGAATGATTATTGAAAAAGTAAACATAAACATAGTTGATTCGAGAGGAGGAAGGATGGGAGTTGACTCTCAAAAAATCAACCGGATAATGCTTTTTGTACTTTTGGCGTTCTTGTGGAGTACTTCTCCTAGTTTCGGACAACGCACAAAACAACTTACAAAGAATCCTGCAAAAAGTGATTCTGTAAAAATTCTTCGCAAAAAGTACAGAGCAAAAAAGACTTGGGAACAGTTGGTTTCCCTGCCGGGCACACTGGTAAGTTTGCCGTTGGTATTATTCTTCAAATTAAATGAAGAATTGGTCGGTTATACTTACGAGCATAAATTGGTTCCCAGGGCTTTGGGTTTCCTGACATCTGATGACGGGGAATGGGGGCTCAGGCCAAGATATACCACTCGCTCCGGATATGGCATCAAACTGTTTCGCAAAGGGCTGATTTCGGAACAGTCTAATTTAAATTTAACTCTCACCGGCACAACCCACGGACGTCAAAGTTACCGGTTGTGGTTTAAAAACGTTGATTTCCTCAATGGTGTGCTTTTTGGTGAAGGGTTAATCCGCTACCGAAAACTGCTCGGTGAAAATTTTTACGGCATCGGGAACGACACGCCCACTTCTAATCGCAGCAATTATGACCATAAGCTGCTTACCTCAGAAATTACCCTGGGAGTAAGGCCGTCTAAAGCATTTGCTTTAAGTGTCGTAGCCGGCTATGATTACAACAAAATCCTCGAGGGCAGCAATAATGATTCGCCACCCACCCAGGAAAAATTTGGTGAGAGTAATTTACCCGGTTTACGAGAAAAAGTTAAAGTCTTCAGATACAAGCTCGGTCTGCACCTGGATACGAGAAATCGACCCGGAAACACGTCGAGTGGTAATGAAAGTTTGCTGACCGGGACGGTTTTCAAACAAAAAGACGGTGACCGCTTTGATTTTTGGAAAATTTCAGCGGATATCCGGCAATACATTCACCTTTTTCACAACCGCGTTTTGGTGTTGCGGTTGGCCAGCGAAATAACCGAACCATTTGCAAATAAGGAAATCCCATTTTATTATTTGAGTACCCTGGGGCTGCACGATTCTATCCGTGGCTACCGCAGAGGTCGATTTTACGACCGGGATTTTCTCATTACCACGTTGGAATACCGCATTCCTTTCTGGTATTCTGTCGACACCATGCTTTTTGTGGATGCCGGCCAGGTCGCTTCCGATATTTTACATGATTTTAAGCTCAACAAATTTCAGTTCGGCTATGGATTGGGGTTTCGGCTCTGGTCGGAAGAAGGATTTGTCGCCTCGATTGAACTGGGTTTGAGCGATGAAAAAGTGCGAATTTCTTTAAAGGTGGAATAATGTGGCCATTTAATAAATTAAA
The DNA here is from genome assembly GCA_022562085.1 of candidate division KSB1 bacterium. Classification (NCBI taxonomy): domain Bacteria; kingdom Pseudomonadati; species Candidatus Zhuqueibacterota bacterium. The sequence goes on from JADFPY010000125.1 coordinate 7,859, forward strand.
GAAGGTTTTATTGTTTCGTTTGCCGGGTGTTGTTTTAAGGTCAATTTTCGGTTTGTGTTTTTTGATTGTTCTTTTTTCGAGTTGTGGCACGAGCCACAGGTTTGTCGTTCCGGACCCGCCGCCTGATGACAGGAAGCCCGTGCTCATGCCCGAAGCGAGAGATCTCAATTTAGCTGAGGATAATGTTGAAAAAATCGCCACCGTGACAACGCAACGTTTTTTTGACCTTTCCCGGCATTTCAGGAGTTTAGCAGGGAGCCCAAGGCAGGCGTTTAATGTAGATGCATTTGATGAAGTTTACAATTCGAGCTGGTTTATCAATCGCAATGCGAGAAAAGAAATGTCCGTGGAAGAAATTGCGCGTGGCCCAAATACCGGGACCGGACCAGACACATCCGGCCTGTGGCTGATTTTCAGAGCCAAGGCAGAGGGGGTGACTCCAGGGTTTTTCATTGAAGACAGCAGAGGGGATAAATATGTCATAAAATTTGATCCGGCAGGATATCCCGAATTGGCCTCCGGTGCGGAAGTGGTTTCAACAAAGCTTTTTTATGCCGCCGGATATAATGTTCCTGAAAACTACATCGCTTTCTTCCATCCTAAGATTCTCCAGCTAAAAAAAGATGTTAAATTTACAGATAAAACCGGCACCAAACGAAGCATGAACCAACAGGATCTGGAGGAAATCCTCGCAAGAATACACAAAAGACAGGATGGACTCATTCGTGCTGCCGCTAGCAAATATCTTCCAGGTCAACTCCTTGGAGGGTTTAAATATATCGGTATCCGCGAGGATGATATGAATGATTTTATTCCCCATGAGCACCGCCGTGACTTACGTGGGTTAAAAGTGATAGCCGCCTGGTTAAATCATTACGACACAAAAGCCAACAATTCCCTCGATATATTTTACAAAAATCAATATGTCAGGCATTACTTGATCGATTTTGGTTCCACACTTGGCAGCCAGGGCGATGAACCCATGCCGCCTGAAATTGGCCGTGAAGGTCCGGCCGATCCAGTGCAGACGTTCAAATCCATCGCCTCCCTTGGTATTTATCGGCGTCCTTGGGAAAAGCAGCCTGAAATTAAATACCTGTCCATCGGAAATTTTTCAGCAAAAAGTTTTAAGCCCGATAAGTATAAATATATTTTACCCAACCCGGCCTTTGGGAATGCAACGAGCTTAGATGATTATTGGGGAACCAAACTGGTGATGTCTTTTACGGATGAACAGATAAGAACTGCGGTCGAGCAGGGGCAGTATTCGGATCCGCCGGCTGCAGAGTATCTTATCCAAACGCTCATCGAGCGGCGGGATATTGTAGGCAGAACCTGGTTTAGTAAGATGAACACTCTGGACCATTTTGAATTGCGGGAAACAGCGAGCGGGCAACAGGAACTATGTTTTCAAGACTTAGCTATTGATACCGGACTTGAATCCGGCAACAATCGCCAGTATGGTTTTGCGTTAAGAAAGAACGGCAAGATTATAGCTGGTTTTCAAAATATTGGCAATCGGACATGTGTCAACTTATCTGAATTAATTCCGGAAGTGCAAAAATTAAGTTCAGCCAACAGGAAAAATAGTATTTATGCTGCTCAGTGGGAAATCCGGTTGCAACTAAAAAGAAGCACTGATAGCAAATGGGTCAAAGTCTATCTTGAAATGGACGGTGACAGCCACAAGCTTAAGCTGCTCGGTCTTCGCCGTCAGGGATGAAATAAAAAGAAGGTTGGCGAAATTTAGGGGTATCAATCAATTGAATGTTAAGTATAACACTTGTTTGGAGCGGATGGCTGATTCTTAATGAAATCAAAAATTAGATTCAATTAAGTTTGATTTTGACGGATAGGAATGTGTTTCTAAAACCGCCACCGCTCAAACAAAACTCGTTTATGTTTTCAATCCGGGTGCCGCGCCGCCGGGTGAAAGTCTGGACTCAGGACGCCGTGGTTATGGTGTCATGGAAAGACCCCAAGATTCTCCTCCCGGAAACGCCCATGGCCGAGCAGACCCACTTTCTGGCCTGGGTCAAAGATAATGTGGATTTTGGTGTGCGGGCCAGAAGGGTGAATTGATTTTCTTCACTCCAACCCCGGGGTCTGATGGAAGGATTCCGGGGTGTTTTAAGCTGTAGACACCACGATAAACTCACGCCTCAAAAACTTCCCTCCACTCTTCAAACAATTCGATTTTCCCGGATATAAATATTTTTGAACATCGAAGGACACTGAAGAAACACCGAAAATATATTTTTTGGTTCGGTTAGAAGTTCTTTTGACATTAAAACCTAAGATTTATATATTTAAAGCAGGTTGCAAGTGCTGGATAAACCCCAAATGTGTTTCCTTATTTTTTGTGCACTAAGCATAGGATTTACAATAAAGTAAATACGAACTTTGATTTAAAAATCGTGGATTTATCCGGCCTAATACACCGGTTTTTTTAACCTATTAGGCCCAATAATCTTATGTTATGTGTAAGAAATGTATGACAGAAAATAATTGCCGTAGTTATCAATATTGCTATAACTCAAGGAATTAATCCTAACGCTTCAATGGCAGAAATTGGATTAGAGTGGTTAAACAAAATGCCTGAGCATTGGAAAGTTAATAAATGGAAATATGTCTTTAATATTAGAAATGGTCAAGTTGATCCTAAAAATTATCCAGAACAAATTTTATTAGCCCCAAATCATATTGAGAGCGGAACGGGTGAAATTCTATATAAAGAAACTGCCTTTGAACAAAATGCTGAAAGTGGTAAGTATTTAGTGAAGAAGAATGACATAGTTTACAGTAAAATCAGACCGGAACTCAATAAGGTCTGTATTGCTGAAGATGATGGGTTATGCAGCGCAGATATGTATGCCATACATTCAAAACAAAATTATAATCAGGATTTTTTGAAGTTTCTTTTCCTTAGTGAATCATTTAATAAAGCTATGGTTGAATGCTCAATGCGCGTTGCAATGCCGAAAGTCAATCGTGACGATGTAAAAAACTATCAAAGTGCTTTTCCTGGTGAGGATGAGCAACAGCAGATAGTTGATTATATTAAGCGAGAAATTAATAAACTAAATCAAGTTATTTCCAAAACTAACACCGAGATCGAAAAAATAAAAGAATACCAGGAGTCTTTAATTACCAGCGTAGTGACAGGGAAACTAAAAGTACCTGAATAAAATAAAATCGGAGCTTTGTTATGAAAAAAGAGAAGATAATAACCTACTTAAAATTAAAAAAAGAGTTTTTAAAGCAGGAGTATGGCATAACAACAATAGGCTTTTATGGCAGTTCTGCCAGGGGTGAAGCAACGAAAGATAGTGATATAGATATTTTTTATGAACGGGACAAAAATTTTGAACTAAAGAGCGGTTTGGCTTTTTTATATATTGGCGATGCTATGGCTAAAGATTTGAATGTCAGGAAAGTTGAACTTGTAAGGCTTGGGTCGATGAACCCGATTATAAAATTTTATGCAGAAAAGGACTTTATCTATGTATAGCGAAAAAAACCTGGTCTATATCTTTACCATGCTTGAGTGTATTGAAAAGTGTTGGATTTATACCGCTGATTTTGACACGCCAGACGACTTTATTTGGGCGAATGAGCAGAAGGAATTAAATGCCGTGGTCAGTTTATTTGT
>JADFPY010000126.1 GCA_022562085.1 candidate division KSB1 bacterium
CTTAAATCTTTTTATAATAATGAAGTCGGGAAGGAGGCGCCTGAAGCCCGTGCAGGACGCCTCGCCCCGTTGGATAATCAGCAGGTACATCCCTGTTAAACAAGAGGTCCTTATCCCACGGGGCGAGGAGCCGGAGCGGCCACAAAATCGCTAAAAATTATGAAAGTACGGGTTAGTATTGTTATTTATGCCTAGAATGGAGGTTCATGAATAATAGAGGATAGTACTGGAAAAATTCGGTGAACTGACATTGGCTTAAATATGTAACTTTTAGTTAATAGAACTGTCTCTTAAATAGGTAAGAATACCCTTTCTCACCTTATGAGATAATTGATTGAGAGGATTCAATATGTTTAAGAATTATATTAAAACTGCTTTGCGAAGTTTGGTAAAACACAAGGAATACGCATTCATAAATATACTCGGATTAGCGATAGGCATGGCCAGCGTTATCCTGATTTTGCTATTTGTACAGGAGGAGTTGAGCTATGATCAATTCCACACAAATCGGGACAACATTTACCGGCTAAACATCAAGACTACGCATCCGCATACCGGAGCTACAGCGGAACGCGCCATTGGGCCGTTTCGTCTCGCCAAAGAATTAAAAGTGGACTTTTCTGATATTCCACACATTGTTCGATTCTCTCCACAGGGCAGGACTCTCATACAGCTCGGTGACGAGCGTTTCTACGAGGAGAGAGTGGCTTTTGTCGATCCGGACGTATTTCAAGTCTTCGACTTGCCTCTTCTGATCGGAGATCCAAAAACTGTGCTTGACCATCCATATTCAATTGTAGTTTCACAGGAGATCGCCCAAAAATATTTTGGTGACGAGGAGCCCATTGGGCAGATCCTGACTTTTCAAGACAGCGATTTCAAAATCGCGGGTCTTCTGGATCAAATACCGGGTAATACCCAGTTGCAATTTGATATTTTGGCTTCAATGAATTGTGCTGAACAGGTTTTTTCCAGAATTGTGCTTGAAAACTGGGGAGAGGGCTCTTGTGAAACCTATGCCATGCTGCCGGTTGGAAAAAAGCCGGAGGATTATGAGGGAAGAATTGCCACATTTATTGATTCGAAATTAGAAGCCTGGGCATCGGCTTCCCCGAAATTGGTGATGCAGCCCTTAGCAGATGTTTATTTGCGCTCTCAAAACATCGCCGCCTACTCACCCGGCGGAGACATCACCTACGTTTATGCTTTTTCGGCTATTGCTTTGTTCGTTCTCATCATCGCCTGTATTAATTTCATGAATCTGGCAACGGCGCGTTCCGCAAACCGTGCTAAAGAAGTGGGTTTACGCAAGGTCGTCGGTGCCTTACGCAAGCAGCTTATCTGGCAATTCCTGAGTGAAAGTATTTTGCTTTCCATGCTTTCACTGGTCCTGGCAATAGCTTTAAGTTCATTGAGTCTGACCGCATTCAATGAACTGGCCGGGAAAGAACTTAGTATAGATATTTTCCAAAATGGTCAGCTCTTGTTTGGCCTCGTAATGATTACCCTTTTTGTTGGAATCGTTTCCGGAAGTTATCCGGCCTTTTTTCTTTCCGCTTTCAAACCAGTCAGTGTGCTATCGGGAATGTTGAAAAAAGGTGCGAAAGGGGGAACCCTAAGAAAAGTCCTGGTCACATTCCAATTTGCCGTTTCCATATTCCTGATAGTGGTGACGTCTGTGGTCTATAATCAACTGCAATACGCGCGAAACATGAAGCTCGGGTTCAGCAAAGATCACATAGTGTTGATACCGGGAACGCCACTCTCGATGCGGCAACAGTACGACCAGTTTCGAAATGAACTTCTGGCGCAACCCGGTATTATGAACGCTGCGGGCTCTTCACGAGTGCCACCCGGTCGACTCAGAAGCTCCCTTGGCACACGGCCCGAAGGGGTACCGGAAGATCAGCGTCAGGGCATGCAGACCGTCTGGACGGATTTCGATTTCATCGAAACGATGGGATTCGAACTCGCCGCAGGCAGAAGCTTTTCACGCGAACATGCCAGCGACGCCTCCCTGGCGTTTATCCTGAACGAAGCGGCGGTGCAAAGACTTGGCTGGACCAACGAAACCGCTATTGGTAAAGGATTTGGCAGTTCTGAAATCAAAGATTGGGACAGCGGTCAATGGCAGCAACGGGACGGACAAGTTATTGGCGTGCTCAAAAACTTCTATTTTGAATCATTACGTGAGGAAATCGTGCCAACGGTTTACTTTGTGGCGCCCTACATGGCCTGGAATTATGTCATCCGCATAGGATCAGAAAACATTCCCGAAACGATGAAATTCATCGAAGAAAAGTGGACCGCCTTCAATCCGACCCTGCCGTTTGTGTATAATTTTGTCGATGAGAACTTTGAGAATTTGTATCGGGCGGAGGAACGTCAAGGCAAAATTTTTGGTCTGTTTGCGATCCTGGCGATTTTTGTTGCATGTCTGGGATTGGTCGGGCTTGCTTCGTTTACAGCTGAGCAGCGGACAAAGGAAGTTGGCGTGAGAAAAGTTCTCGGCGCTACTGTCAGTAATATTGTCCTATTACTTTCACGAGAATTTACCTGGCTTGTGCTCATTGCATTTGTTGTCTCAGCACCCATTGCCTGGTATTTTATGAGTAGTTGGTTACAAAATTTTGCATATCATGTTTCTCTTAGTGTTGATATTTTTGTTTTGGCAGGAATCGCAGCTCTTGTCATCGCCTGGGTGACGGTGAGCTACCAGGCAACAAAAGTCGCTTTGACAAATCCAGCAAAAGCTTTGAGATATGAGTAACTGACTCGACACAAATTTATCTAAACTCCACATTAGCGATTTTGTGGCCGCTCCGGCTCCTCGTCCCGAATTCATTATTATATTTTTAAAGGAATGTCGGGACGAGGGATCCTGCGCGGGCTTCAGGCGCCTCCTCCCGATTTCATTATTATAAAAAAAATGCAGGAAAATCGGGACGGGGTCGCCTTTCGCTAAATTTTTCGTACAAGTTCCCCAAAACAGTAGGGGCAGGTCTTGTACCTGCCCGCCTCGGGCGTCCACAAGGGACGCCCCTACCACCCGCAATTTCAAATTGAAGCTCCCACAAATTTACCCTAGTTATGGCCGTCTTTGCGAGGCATTTTTTTGCCGAAGCAATCTCACGCCTGCCTGATCAGGAGATTGCTTCGCTGAGAAGCGCTCGCAAAAACAGTAAAAATTATGTTTTCGCTCAGGCGCTATTACATGATTTCAATGTAGGGGCGTTCAATTGAAAGCCCCTATGAATATTACCTTGACATTCCAAAACGAGAATTGTACTTTCTAATACCATGATTGGAAAGACAATTTCCCACTAGAAAATAAATCGGCTCTATAAAATGACCATTGATGCAGGCATTCACAGGCGAAAATCAATCCGGCTGCAGGAATATGATTATTCACAAGCCGGTGGTTATTTCTTGACAATCTGCACGCAGGAAAGAACAATGTCTGTTCGGTCGCATTGCTGATGAAAATATGATTTTAAATGACGCCGGAAAAATGGTTGCAAAATGGTATCATGAATTGCAAAACAAATTTCCCGATATCAAATGTGATGACTCGGCCGTCATGCCCAATCATTTTCACGGTGTAATTATGAACGTAGGGGCAGACCTGTGTGTCTGCCCCGAACATGATACCGATTTCGACGCATCCCAGGGCGAACACATAGGTTCGCCCCTACCCCAGGTTGTGCAATGGTTTAAAACCATGACCACAAACGAATACATTCGCCGGGTCAGAAAATCCAATAAAATTTCAGCTCGACACAGAAAATCCGGGAAAAAATCTTTTTAATTTAAAAAGTGTTTGATTTTAACCAAAAAAGGTATAATTTGTATACCATTATGGAGTTTGAATTTGATCAACAAAAAAGTGAAGAAAATAAGAAGAAACATGGAATTAGTTTTGAGGAAGCACAAAGTCGTTGGCAAGATTCATACAGAATTGTTATACCGGCCAAGAATTTGGATGAGCCAAGGTTTATTTTAATCAGCAAAATTCAAGAAAAATACTGGTCTGCAGTTTATACAGTTAGAGAAAATAAAATCAGATTAATATCAGTTAGAAGGTCAAGAAAAAATGAAAAAGAAATTTATGAAGGCTGAAGATTTTGACAAAAAATTTGATGATGGTGAAGATGTGTCTGAGTTCCTCGATTTTTCAAAATCTGAAAGGCCTGGGCAAAACCAGAAACGAGTTAATGTAGATTTCCCTATTTGGATGATTCAATCTCTTGATAAAGAGGCAAGAAGATTAGGTGTTACCAGACAATCAATCATCAAAGTATGGATTGCTGAAAGATTAAAAGAAGCTTCAGTTTAATTGCCACCAGCCTGAAAAGACACCACGAGGACGAGGAGGAAACATGAAACTGAAACAAATCGGCCACTATAAAATTCTGGACAAACTCGGCGAAGGCGGCATGGGGGTGGTCTACAAAGCCCAGGACACCAAACTCAAAAGAACGGTCGCGCTTAAATTCCTGCCCCTTGATAGGCTTGGGACGGGGGAAGAGAAGGATCGCTTTGTCCGCGAAGCACAGGCCGCGGCTGCGCTAAACCACCCAAATATTGCCACCATTTACTCCATCGATGAAGAAGAAGGTCACCTGTACATCTCCATGGAATACATCGAAGGAGAGAGCCTGAAAGAAAAAACTGCTTCCTCACCGCTGAAGCTGAAAAAAGTCGTGGATATTTCAGCACAAACAGCTCTCGGACTCCAGGCAGCACACGAACAAGGTGTCGTTCATCGGGACATCAAAAGTTCGAACATTATGGTAACGCCCAAAGGCCAGGTGAAAATCATGGACTTCGGGCTGGCAAAATTTGCGGGCAGTTCTTTGCTTACAAAAGCCGGCACCACTCTCGGCACTATCGCCTACATGTCCCCGGAACAGGCTCAAGGTGAGCAAGTAGATCTGCGCACGGACATTTGGGCGTTCGGGGTGGTGTTGTATGAAATGGTCACTGGACAAATACCGTTTAAGGGAGATTACGATCAGGCGCTGATCTATTCAATTTTAAACGAAGAACCGGAACCTTTGTCTGCATTGCGCAGCCGCGTTCCATTGGAGTTGGAGCGAATTGTCGAAAAATGCCTGGCAAAAGATGCAGCCGCCCGCTATCAGAACGCCAACGAACTCCCGGTGGATTTGAAAGCCATCGATATTTCCTCGGGAGGAAGCACTTCGAAAATTACCGCAACACGCTCGATATCGAAGATGTCCACAATGGCGACACCTGAGCCGAAAAAACCTTCACGCTTCAAACGCGCGTTGAAGTGGACTTTTACCGCGCTGGTTTTATTGGCAGCGGGATTTTCGATCTGGCGTTTCTGGGTTTCGCCTTTGCAAGCGCCCGTCCGCAGGTTGGTCATCAACACAGATGAAAATCTGGTCTTTTGGCAAAACTCTGCAGTGACTATTTCCCCAGACGGTAAAAATATTGTCTACGTCAGCCAACAAAATGGTGAGCCCAAGCTATTTCTACGATCATTAGAAAAATTTGAATCGACCCCGATTCAAGGAACTGAAAACGGCAACTCACCCTTTTTCTCCCCTGACGGCCAGTGGATCGGTTTTTATGCAGACGGGAAGTTAAAGAAGGCATCTATTTTTGGCGGCGTGCCTACCAAGATTTTAGATATAGACACATTCCTGGGCGCGAGCTGGACTCAAGAGGACACTATCTACTTCTCAACCCGCTCAAATGGCAATTGGTTTCTGGCAAAAATTTCGGCAACTGGCGGGACCTTGCAGCCGCTAACCCTGACACAAAATCCGTTGGAACCCATGAAAGTTTGCTGGCCGCAAGTGTTGCCGGGCGGTGAGGCGATCTTATTCACCAGCATCGCCGAGGCCAGCAGCAATCCCGACGAAGGCCAAATCGAGGTGCTTTCCTTAGCGACCGGCGAAAGACGTAAAGTGCTTGAAGGCGGCACCTATGCCCGCTACAGTCCCACCGGACATATCGTCGCGGCCTGGTCCGGGGGGTTGTTAGGCGTGCCATTCGATCTAAGTAAAATGGAAGTGACCGGTCCAACCATTCCTGTTCTGGAAGGCATTTTACTTGGCTCCAGTTACATCCCGAATTACACATTCTCGGAAGACGGCTTGCTGGTTTTTGTCCAGGGTGCAAAGGGTGGAGTCGAAAGGCGAATCATGGCTGCAAACCTTCAAGGCGGCTCACAACTATTGCTGGCAAAGAAGGAAGACTTCTCCCAACCACAATTTTCCCCTGATGAAAATCAAATAGCCTTGACGATTGAGAAAAACGGCAGCAGCAATATCTGGCTTAGTAACCTGAATGACGATGGATTACGCCAGTTAACTTTCGATGGCAACAACAGCCACCCGGTCTGGACTCCGGACGGCAAAAGTCTGACCTATGTTTCCGACCGAGACGGCAGCTGGAACCTTTTCCGCCAATCTCTGGAAGGCGCCGCGCAAGCCGAGCAATTGACCACCGGAGATAACCCAAAATGGCCGGCTTCCTGGTCGCCTGATGGCAGCGTGCTCGCTTATCACGAGGAACACCCCGACTCAAGTCTGGACATTTGGCTTCTCAAAATGAATGACCGCAAACCAGAGCCTTTTTTGCAGACTCGCTTCAATGAGCGCCAGGCGATTTTCGCGCCTAATGGCCAGTGGCTTGCTTTCGTTTCTGATCAATCCGGACAGGATGAAGTTTATGTGCGTGCCTTTGCCGGCAAAAGTGAAAGTACAAAAGTCTCTTCAGCAGGCGGCAAATGGCCGATGTGGCACCCGAACGGTCAGCAGCTTTATTACCGTTTTGGAGACAAACTAATGGCTGTGGCAATTACCACCAAGCCTAAATTTAGCGCCGCAACTGCTCGCGAGCTTTTTGCCCGGCGTTCACGGGAAGGACGAATGAATATCTCCCACAAAAGTTCGCGTTTTTTATTCGTCGATGCAGACCTGGCGCAAGAGGTGAGCCACCTCAATGTTGTGCTGAATTGGTTTGAGGAGTTAAATAGTAAGGTACCGTCCGGGAAGAGGTTCTTCGGGATAAAGTTTTGATTTGCAGCAGCTCTACGTAAAAACCAGAGACGAGTGGCGAAAATGGTTATCCGAACACCACCAAACAGAAAGGGAACTCTGGCTGGTATTCTTCAAAAAAGAAACCGGAAAGCCCTCCATTGAATATGACGCTTCCGTTGAAGAAGCGCTCTGCTTTGGCTGGGTTGACAGTATCATCAAAAAAATCGATGCTGAAAAATACGCCCGGAAATTCACACCAAGAAAATCCGAAAGTCCCTGGTCCGAGTCTAATAAAACGCGTGTGAAGAAAATGATCGAGCAGGGCCGCATGGCAGAGTCCGGTCTCGCCAGAGTGCAAGAGGCCAAGCAGCATGGGCTTTGGTACAAGTCTACCCGACCGAATATCTCATTTGAGATCCCCTGGGAATTTGAGCGCGCTTTGCAGCAGAATAAAGAAGCACAGGAATTTTTTGAGCAATTGGCGCCAAGTTATCAAAAGCAGTACATCGGTTGGATCGTAGTTGCTAAGCGACCGGAAACCAGAGAGAAGCGAATCAAAGAATCCATTGCGTTGTTGAAAAAGGGCGAAAAACTCGGTATGAAATAAAGTTGTTACTTTTTCCAGACCGAAGGCGATTACCTCTGACCAATTCTTCTTAAACGCTCCTTTAATCCTCCCTCACAAAAGAATTTGAAGTCAGCAGGAAAGTCAAAACCAGGAACAACATGAGAAAAAGAACCGACATAAAACTTACAACCGCTGAGAATGCCGCTGGATCAACCTTGTTTGAATCAGTGGGAACATCCGCCATTAGTTGTGTGACCCAACCTTGAATTAACGGCCAGTTCTCAAATGTCAAAAACAGCAGCACTAAGCCCAGAATCGCACCAACAAAAATTTGAAAAATCACCAGTGGACGCAAAGCTTTTCGTTGTGCCTCTTGTTTTTCCATGAATTGCACCTTGAGCCAGATGAGACCGTATGCCGCAGGGTTTGCTTCTTTTTCGGTTTTCTGGGCAAATGATTTCATCCACCCCCAAACAATGGCCTCTTCCTGACAAATGGCACACGACTCGAAATGAGTGCGAATCTCATCGTCCCATTTTCCCCTTTTAATTGCGTTGAGTACAACATCTTGATTTTTGCAAATCATGTTAACACCTCTGCATCAATTCCTTTTTTACTTAAGATTTTCGCTAATTTCTTCCGGGCACGAAATAGAGCGACTCGTACACCTTTTTCCTTCAAACCAAGAATCTCGCCAATGCTACGATGCGAATGTTCTTCAACATAAGCCAGCCAAAGCAGAGCACGTTCTTGCCGGTTTCAATTCGCTAAAAACGCCGGCCATGTCCGTTTGCAGGCCGACCGTTTCGTCAAGGTTCTCGAACTTGCCGTTCTTCTTTTCTGCGAAGTTAAGCCGCCATTTTTCATGAACTTTCACTCGTTTCCAGCAGTCGATATTTAGGCGCGTGGCAATGGTGTACAAATAAGATCGTATCTGCGATTCGCCAGTATCCCGCGGAGGTTTTTGCAGAAAACGCAAATAACTTTCCTGATGCAGGTCATCCGTTAAATGACCATCACCACAAATGCGGTAAATGTATGCCCACAACGGCTTTGAAGTCCGGGCGTAAAACGCTTTAAATTCCGCTTGCTCCATCCAGGCTTGTTCTACTGAGCCCTGTTTTTCACTATTTGGGGCTTCCAAATATTTTTGGTCGAACAAACCCCATTTCCGGCCTAAGAAATACGAAAAAGCGGCAGCGGCAAATAAACCTATGGCAGTTGCCGGCAGAAAGACGGCAGGAAAAATAAGATCGTCCTCTATTTTCCAGGCGATTATCATCGCACCAAAACCCATAAAAAGCATCAGAAAACCGACACTCGCGGTCACGAGGATTGGAACCTTGGTCCCCTTTCCGGAGGTGGTTAGTGTATTCAAGGCAGCCAAACCTCTGTCACTTTGTAAAAACTCCATAAGCTGTTTTTCGTCGTCAAACTTGTCGATGATTTTGTTAAAACGTTCGGTTTTTGCTTGTACAGCGACTTTGAACCTTTGATTTCGTAGATGATTAAACCAGCCAATCAATCCCAAAGTCCCGACTATAACTGAAGCAATAAAAAACCAAAACATAACTATTCTCCTTTAAAATACAATTTCTGATTTTCAGTTAATAATAGAATACCACTTTCTCTACTTTACGGTTTATATTCAGCATAGATACCGCGGTATTTTGCTGGTTCTCTTCGCCGGCTTTTTGAAAATGAACCGGTGTTTCAATATCTTCCGGGAAGAACTCACTTTCGCTCATCGGAAATAATTTAAATTTGCCGATGCCGGTTTCCATGATCAGAAATTTATCACCAGCGCGAATTATCAATTTGCCCAAGAAGCGATGACGATAACTACCAACGTATTTGCTCAAAATTTCATCGTTCACCTTAACTGCTTTTGGTTGGTCTGTTTCAGGCGGTTTGTAACCGACGAGACTTGGCTTGGATTTTGGCTCACCTTCCTTTGCATCCAAGATTAAACCGAGAAGGCTCATGATGTCTCCATGACGCACATTGTTGTTATCGTAACTATTGACCACGTGCACAAAAACCAGATTTGCGTCCGGCAGCACACAAATCCTTTGCCCGCCGCTGCCACTTGCAAAATACATTCTTTGTCCCCTTAATTGAGAAACCCACCACAAATAGCCGAAACTTCCTCGTTCGCTGAATCTTCCAAGCTCCGTTGAAAAAGGTTTTGTGCTTTCAGCAACCCATTCTTCAGGAATGATCTGCTTGCCGTTCCAACGACCGTTGTTAAGATAAAGCAGACCAAACCGGGCCATGTCGCGCGCCGTCATTCTAAAAAGATAAGCCGGGTGCTGAGATTTATCTTCAAATCGATAGTGAGTGTGCCGAAGCTCAAAATCTTCCATTTGTATCTGATCCGCAATATCCTCCTTGAAAGTTTCAAATACAACCCTTTGGGTCTCCTGTTCAAAAATAGTTGCCAGTGTATTGAAATCCCAATTATTGTAGTACCAAAAAGTCCCCGGTGCATGACTGCCACGCTGAGGAAGGTTTTTCGCCATATTTCTCGGAGAGTAGGCAGCCGGGTGAAATATTCCGGATCTAGCAGTTAAAAGGTCGACGACTTTGGCTTGTTTTTCCTGTGCGGTCAGGCTTTGTACATCATCGATTTTTAAATCTGCAAGCGTTTCGGTCAGGTCTATTTTTTCTTTTCCCACATAAATTCCATAAAGAGCATTCATGAAGCTTTTGCGAACCGAAGCACACCTGAATCTGCGCGCGGTATCTCCCCAGGAAACCAAAACCTGGCCGTCATAGATCACAAGCACTCCTGCGGCCTCACTTTCTTCAAATTTCTGCCTTGCGCGTTCGAGTTCTTCTGAAGAAAAACCGGCTTCTTCCGGTACAATGTATTGCTGCCATTTTTTGTTCGGGAAATCGTTTGGTTTAGTAAATGCACACCTTAAGCCAGCCCCTAACAGAATTAACAAGAACAAATGGTTTTTGAATTTCATATTAAAATCCTTCTGTTATTCGATAATTAAAATTATTGCATTCAAAAACTTGTATCAAAAAACTTTAGAGGCGCCCGATTTACCATTTTAGACGATTGAAGGAACCGCTTGGTTAACAGGAATCTTTAAAAGAGAGGTTGAAGGGGCGATTTGTTTCATAATAAACAAAAGGAGGTTTAGTGTGTGTTTTGGGTCCATATTAAAAAAGGCAGACCGGAAAATCCAGCCTGCCATTTCAATAGAAATCAAAGAATGAGTTTCCCCAGGTTAGTTTGTACCTTGTTTCGTTTTATTTTTCCCTGCAAGATCCAGAAAAAACGCATATCTAAAAGCAATTTCCTTGTAACGCTTAAACCTTCCTGATGCGCCGCCGTGACCTGCTTCCATATTCGTTTTCAGAAGCAGACGGTTGTTGCCGGTTTTCAGCGTGCGCAGTTTTGCCACCCATTTCGCCGGTTCCCAGTACTGGACCTGCGAATCATGCAATCCGGTCGTAACCAGCAAATGGGGGTAGTTTTTCGCTTCAACTTGATCGTAGGGAGAATAGGATAACATATAATCGTAGGAATCTTTTTCGTTGGGATTGCCCCACTCGTCGTACTCGCTTGTTGTAAGAGGAATGCTGTCATCCAGCATGGTTGTCACCACATCGACAAATGGAACCGCGGCCGCCGCCCCATGGAACAGCTCCGGAGCCATATTGATCACCGCGCCGATTAGCAGACCACCGGCGCTGCCGCCATAGCAGAATAACTTGTCAGAGTTAGTGTATTTCTCTTTAACCAAATATTTTCCGCAATCGATAAAATCGGTAAAGGTGTTTTTCTTTTTAAAGAGTTTGCCGTCATCGTACCATTGGCGTCCCATTTCCTGCCCGCCGCGAATGTGAGCGATGGCAA
>JADFPY010000127.1 GCA_022562085.1 candidate division KSB1 bacterium
TTCGTCCGAGATCACATAGGCAGCGCTAACTTTTGGGTAGCGTTCCAATCCGAAATCTTCTCCGAAAGCACTATTGCCATCGATACGCAGACCCAAGGTCAGGAAATACTTATTCTTGAAGTCGAACAGAGCCTGGCCGAAAAAGCCGGCGTTGACGACTTTCTCGCGAAACTCGCGCGAGAGCTGAATGGCCGCACTCGATACGGTTGGCTCGCCAGGCGGCACATCTTCGCCGTAAGCCAGCACACTCACTATATCATTATCAACTTTCTGGCCGCCAACCGTCAGGTTGGTACGAAAATCCGGTGACAACCGCCAGTCGTAAGAAGCGCTATATTCTAAGGTCAGCGTTTCGCCGGTCCAGCTCTCAACGGAAAGAATTCCATCTTGTGCTCGAACAAACCCGAACCGCCGTATGTTGCGCAGCTCGATGGCAGAACGGTCAAATCCCACGTTAAACTTATGGATGAAATTCGAGATAGGTTCGAAGATTATTTCAGCGCCTGTAAGAAGGCGGTCAACATCAGTCGTGATTTCATACTCGAGCAGCTTCTCAAGGTTGGACACAAAGTCGGGACTCTCCCAGTCGTCGCCGAAATAGCTGGCCCGGCCACGCAGTGCGTTTAGGGTCAGCCCATGGGCATTGTTGCCGCCCGGAGGGTTCTGCACGTTTGACTTCGTGAACGAGGTCGTGATGTTGACCTGCATGTTCTCCCGCGGGCTAAAGCCAAAATTACCTCGCACCTGGCCCTGCTGTTGTTCAGAGTTCGGCAATACCCCCTGCTGATCGTTGAACTGGCCTGAGACATAGTAGCGCATGCCTGCCCTGCCACCGCCAACCGAAAGGGAATACTTCTGGCGGTAACCGAGATCAATGAAGGGATCCAACCCCATAAACGGGCGTCCATTCGTGCCGTATTCTAACATCCTGTCGAAGCCCTGGTCGATTTGTACGGTCCAGATTGGTTCTCCAATCCGTCCTTTCTTAGTAAAAATCTGAATCACACCACCGGCGGCTTCCGTACCATACAGGGTGGTAGCCGAAGCACCTTTTATAACCTCAACGCGCTCGATATCATTGGGGTTAATATCGTTAAGCGGGCTGGTAACCGCACCAGTGCTACGGCCACTGAACCCAACGGGCGGAACATTCTTAGGATAAGCGTCAGCCCGAACACGAACACCGTCGATGTAAATCAGCGGTGAGTTACTCATCGCCACGCTATTATTGCCACGCAGCCGAATCATACCGCCTGAGCCCGGATGTCCGCTTGCAAATTGCACGTTCAGGCCGGCAATACGCCCCATGAGCAGATTGTCAACGCTGCCAACCGGCTCGTGTATCTTACTAATATCGAGCACGGCTATGCTGTTACCGATTTCACGTTTTCTTGCCCCTCCGGCTGTACCGGTTATGATGATTTCGTCCAGCAACAACACGTCTTCCTCTAACTGGAAGTTGACTGTCACGGTCTCGTCTAACGATACCATAACTTCTTGGATCATGAGTCTGTACCCAATAAATCGCGCTTCAATTCGGCGGGTACCCATGGGCACGTTATCAATGGTAAAATCGCCATCACGACCCGCCGCAGTGCCCAGCGAAAGCTCTAGAACGACGATGTTTGCACCCGGAAGCGCATCTCCGGTTCTAGCATCCCTGACGTTTCCCTGGACAGTACCATTCTGACCCTGTACGATCCATGGTACACTAAGTAGAATAACGAGTATTAAACTAAACTTTAAGTACCTCATCATGCCTCCTTTTGTTTTGTTAATTGTGCCGGTTAGTTGAAAAGAATGATAGGCGTCGATCACCTCCTTCGCGGGTTGGAATTTACTAGTGAACTTTAATTAAAAAAAGTATGATATGTTTTCACTCTTACCCCCTTCGTTCCTGCTTTTTGAATTAAGGTGAATTTACCTCAATTCGCAAGACAATATTACATCAAATTAACCTAGAAAACTTACCTATTCTAAAGCCGAGTGACCATGAACGTGGAGAAATGAAATCTGGCCCCAGTTTAAATGAAGTCATGAGAATACGTTCTAACTATACTTAGACAATAAGGAGAGGTGAAGTAAGACGTTTTGCTGAAATCTGGAAACCAATTCTGTTTCACATTTCTCAAATCTTACCAAATATTAATGTTGCCAACGATGTGCCAGTTTTAAATTGCTTAGATTTTACCTCTTCTAATTTCTTAATATTTCAGTAAGTTACAATTAACTCCTTTTTTTTATTCTTCTATGACATAGTGTCTATTGCATGCAAACATTTGCATAGGATTTGTGCAAACTTTTGGCCGAAATGGGTCGCGTGTATCTGTTTATTCTCTGGATTCTTTGTGCAGATAAGTGATATTCATTTAGTCTATCGAAACTAGCTTATTTTTGTTTCAAATTATTGAACCCTGTCGATGAATACGCTGATGTTTGGACTGGACTTTGGTCTGCCCGTTCCATCGCCGATGTGACTCATCCAGACAGTGAACGCGCAGATGTAGTTGGGGGCACCAGCGATGCAATGAAGTCAACGCAGAATAATATCGATGACCCCACTTGGATGATTTGTACCAAATTTAGTCGTCGCATCCGCTGCGCTATAAAATCGAATCTTAACGATTTCATTTGCAGAAAAGTTTGATAGTGCGCCTAATGTGCCATACTTCCTGCCATTGACGTAAACAACGGGGTAGGAAGCATCTTCAGATAAGAATGTTTTGCGTCCGCGCCCCTGCAACCATATTGGACGCAATCTTTGTATGATCTCGGAAGCAGTACTCGAGCTATGGCTCTTAATATCTTCTGCAGAAATAAGGTCACGAGAATATCGGCCTTTTTTTGCTTTAGTACCGGTCGATGAACACGCAGCAATGCCTATTACGAACAAGAAGAACGCGATAGATAAATAACGCATGATTTCTCCTTTCTTTTTACACATAAAAAGTAAAAATGTTGAGATTTAACATTAATTAAACACATTTTTTCAAAAATTCAACAGAATAATGATAGTCGCTGCAAACAGGGCTTTCTTATTTAATTAATTCCCTGGGACTATTTACCACCGCGGTTTTTTTAAATGGCATTGGGATTCAAGAGTTCTGGGCCGGTGAAACGAATTTGCTCGAAGCAACCGACAATGCTTTTTTCCCGGAAGCCGGATTGGTATCTATAAACGCGAGAAATGGTACAAATATTAGAGGTACTTTCGAGGGAACGACTCACACAGGCCAGGGGTCGTTTTCAAGGAAGATCAGAAACGAATGAGTCAAAACTTTGAGTTAAGCAATCTTTTTTTGTACGACGGTCATTAACTTATTATTCCAGCCGCTCTTCGCACGGATCAAATTCTTAATATCCGGCAGGAGCGCTTCCGTTGCCTTCTCCCCTTCTTCGATTATATAATCCAAAAGCTTAAATTCAGACCAATGGACTTCGCCGACATCGGGGCGAATCACCACGTCTGCTTTTTCCAATAAGTGTAGATTATAATGACGGGCGGTCATATGCTGCGTTTGAAAAATGACGTCGATAACATTATCCAATTTCGGTTTGTCGTTTAGCTTCTGGCCAACATCAACGGCAATGACAATATCAGCGCCATTCTCTTTGGCCAGTTCCACAGGTACGGGACAAACCACAGAACCATCTACCAGTAGATAACCATTGAATTGATAGGGAGGTAAAAAACCTGGAATAGAAGCGCTTGCCCCAACAATGGTCCGCATATCCCCTTCATTAAAAACAACCTGTTCACCGGTCAGGAGATTTGACGCTATGGTGTAAAAAGGAATTCTGGTGTTTTCAATTCGACCTTCGGGAATCAAGAAATCCATTGATCCTTGTAATCGGTTTCCGCGGACAAGTGAGGTTTTGCTTTGCGCTAAATTGACAACCAGTCGTTCACGAATGTTCGTTGCTACTTGTCCAAAGAAGTTCTCCGCCGGTTCTTTGCGCTTGAATAATTCCAGGCCGCTTTTCTTGTACTCTTCGCTTTTTAGAAACTTCTTGAATCTTTCTTCGAGGTGAAAAGCGACGGGATTGTCGGCGTAAATTGCACCGACTACCGCTCCGATACTGGTCCCGACAATCATGTCGATTGGAATATTTTCCCGTTCGAGGGCTTTTAGCGCGCCAATGTGTGCACAACCCCGAGCTCCACCTCCACCCAATGCCAAAGCAATTTTAGGTTGTTTCTTCATTTCCGGTTTGATCTTCCTATAGTCATTTGCTACTATCGAATAAGCAGCATCTTCTTAATGTCTCTAAAATTATCGGTTTGAAGCTGGTAAAAATAAACCCCTGTTGCAGAAAAATTACCGAAATCATCTGTGCCATCCCAGGTGACACTGTGCCGCCCGGCGGGTATGATCTGATCGTCAATTAGAGTCCGGACTGTTTGTCCCAAAAGGTTTGTAATGGTTAGGGTAATTCTGCTTTCTGCGGGAAGTTTATAAACAATTTTTGTGGACGGGTTAAAAGGATTCGGATAATTCTGCGCTAATCCAAAGCTTTCGGGAATCTCAGTTAAATCAGTATCCACGAAAACGGTTGGATCAACAAAAGAGAATGAAGAGTCGGGTGCATTAAAGGGGTAAACGGCTTCAGCGCCGCTGGAGTCAACGCTGGTAAAATAGAAGTTTACTTTTTCTTCCCCGGCAACGTCCGTTATTGTTGCGGAATATTCGTTTACTTCGTTCCCCCTGACCATTGATATTTCCTTGTTAAAATTGCCGTCCGCTTTGGCATAAACTAAAGAAACTTGATTTGGATCTACTCCAAGCCTGGAAGCTACTTTAATTTTAACCTCTAAATTTCCGTCATTATTTACCGACACAACGGGTGAATTGCTGAAAGCCATTCCGTGAAACAGCACTGCGTCGTAAGCGTTCACCAGGCCCCAGCCAAATGAATTATCCGGATTAGCGGCTCGGTCTGCAGTCACTCTGAGAGCCTCCCGAACTTCCAACGGGGTCAAATCCGGATGAGCTGAAAGCACCAGCGCAGCAACCCCTGCTGTTAAAGGACAGGAAAATGAAGTCCCATTATTAAAGTTATACGGTGAAGTCAACTTGTCCGTCGACGGCATTGCGACCCTGACATTAGAACCCATGGCAACGACATCCGGTTTAATCCGGCCATCAGCGCTGGGACCGACAGAACTAAAACCGGCAAGAGTGCTGTCCGAATTAACCGCCCCGACAGCAATAACGCTGTCACCATCGGCCGGAGCAATGATAATACGCCAGGGGACATTTCCTTCATTTCCGGCGCTGTTGACCACGACAACCCCTCGGCTGACAGCTATGTCGGCGGCCTTTGTGGTAACCGCGGTGTTGCCATCCATGTCTGCCGGTGAGTAAAAACTTTGATTCGGAAAATTCAAATAGCCCAAAGAACTTGAGACAATATCCACGCCCTGGTTTTCCAACCACTCAATTCCGGCGACCCAGTTATCTTCTTCGGCTGGAATTTCATCCTGGAGAATTTCCGTCTTTGCCAGCAAAAAACTGGCGCCAAACGCCGAACCAATGAGCTTTCCTTCCATAAAGCCGCCAACTGTCGAAAGAGTTTGAGTGCCGTGATTATGCTGGCCGTCATCGTCTTGCCCTTCATTTTCAGTAACATTATCGTTATTAACAAAATCAAATTCCGCAATCACGTTTAGATTTTCAAACGCTTCATGATCAGTATGTTTAAAGCCGGTGTCAAGCATTCCGATCCACACCCCTTTGCCGGTAATTCCCAAATCGTGCACTTTTGGAACATTTATTAACTCATTTTGAGTGAAAGAAAAACCGTAATCAAAATTATGATTTGCAGGCTTTTCGAGTTTTATTGGCAGTGATTTCAGATCATGCGGGGTTGGTTTCTTAGCGGCTCTGCCAACGGGTCTTATCTCTTTGACAAAAGGAAGTTTTTTTAATTTTTCAACGTCAAGCTGTGCTAATTGAAAACTTGCGCCATTCAGCCAATTTGTAACAACTGCGGGTTTGTATCCCAAATCCTCTAATCTGCTTAAATAATCCCTGCTCACAGGAAGATCGCGTTTATCAATTAATTTATCGGCTTTTCGAACCTTGGCTCGTCGTCTTAATGCCCTGGGAGAAATTTTGGATTTCGCGATCTCAAATAATTCAGTGGTTTTGGTTAAACCTTGAACCTGTTTATCTTTAAAAAACACCCAATATTTCTCCGGCGCGGCTTCCTGAGCCGATAAGCGTATACTGCTGGCTAAATAAAAGAAATATAACACAAAAAAAAGATTCTTACTCACCGTATACCTCCTACTTTCAAAGATACCTGTACTCACTAATTCTCACATTAATCACAATCTGAATTAATGCGCCCTTTGACTTTTTCTTCTTTTAACCGCGACAAGCGTCAAATCATCTAGCTGTTTTTTCTCCTCTGAAAAGTCGGACAGGTCTTCTACAATATTTTTGAGAATCGTTTCTAATTTACGTCTTCTGATATTTCCAGTCGCGGAAATGGACTGTATTAATTTTAGTAATCTTTTGCGCCCGTAAATCTTTTTGTTTTCATTTTGATTTTCGATAACACCGTCAGTGTACATAATTAAAATATCACGAACCTCAAACTTTACGGTCTTTTCCTGCTCCGTCTCGGGCTCAAGAATTCCAAGGGCAAATGTTGTGGCACTCAGCTCTTCGATTGTATTATCCCCCCTGACTAAAATCGGTGGGGGATGACCCGCGTTTATATATTTCAAAATACCGGATTCAATGTCCAATATTCCAAAGAACAAGGTTAAGAAGATGGAATCTGCCGTGCTTTTGATCAGAAGACGGTTCAGTTTGCGAATAATTTCATCCGGTGATGTTGAATACTCAAGTTGTGAACTGATGGCCGCCTGCACAGTCGAGGCTAAAAGAGCGGCGGGCAGACCTTTGCCGCAAATATCGCCAATTGCAATAGCGATGGTAGATTTAGAAATAGGAATTATATCAAAATAATCACCACTAATCGTTTCAAACGGAGCGGAAAAAGTGGCAACCTGGAGAGCTTGTGATTTTTGCCTGACGCTTGGGAACAGCTTTTGTTGTGTCTGTCTGGCTGCCAGAAGCTGCTGGCCTATTCTTCTTTTTTCTCTGGCTTCGGTAACCAGCATCTCGTTTTCCATCGCGATGGAAATTTGATGAGTAAGTACATGTAAAAGTTCTTGTTTTCTTTCCGAAATAGGCTTGCTTTTTTCTTCGCTGAAAAAATAACACACCCCTAAAAGACCATCGTTTCTCATTCCGCTATTTTGTGATTCTCCACTCTTGCCCGCAACCAAGGGCACCGCAATGCGCCGCCAAGGGGACAACTTTCCCGATTTATAACCGCGGCCATTCAGGGCAATTTTCATTTCCCTCAATTTAATCGCCTCATCGATAATTTGCCGATCTGTTCGTGATAGTTGATTCTCAGAAACCAATTTCTCCTTTGTGTTCTTTCCGAATTTAAATTTCGGTTTGCCTGTATGGCTGCACTCAAAAAGAAACCCTTTCTCAGCATGAATTAAGGAAAGCGCCAAATCAAACATTGTTTGCAAAACATCGTCGGTTGAGATTTCGGTCCGGCGGGTTTTGGCAAATTTAAAAAACTCCTCTTGCACGAACTCTTCTGTTCTTAATTGGCCTGGGGTGCTTTTCCCGTTTTCATCATGAAAGTGCATTAAAACATTGCCAATCTGAATGCAATCCAGATCGTGCAGCTCTTGATGTTTGAAATGTGAATTATTAAGCAAGGAGCCGTTTTTACTACCGTTATCGACGATAGAAAACAGGCCATTTTCAAATTTGATTTCGGCATGGCAGCGAGAAACCGATGGATCGCTAATGACAATTTCGTTCTCATCTCCGCGGCCTAATTTGTAACTCTGGGGCAATAAATAATGGATCTGGTGCTGACCGGAATCGAGGCTGATTGTCAATTTTGCAAGATATAATTTTGCCAGGCAGGTGTCGCAGGTTAAATTTGTGGCAGGGCTTTTATGGCCGCATTCTTTACAGAGCATCTCTGGCTGCTTCCCCCTGAAATTTCTCAAACGCCTCGAAGAACTCTTTAGCAGTCGCGAATCTCTTTTTCGGATCTTTTGTCAGGGCGCGTTCGATAATACGATCAATACCATCAGACAAATCGCCATTTTCCATTGAAGGTGGGTTGGGAATCTTGTGGATGATTTTATAAACCAGGGACGGAATGCTGTCGCCATCGAAAGGCCGGACGCCGGTCAGCATTTCATACAAAACCACGCCCGCCGAAAAAATATCCGATCTGCCGTCAAGATGACGGTCCTCGATTTGTTCGGGGGACATGTAAAACGGGGTGCCCAAAACATTACCGGTCTGAGTAAGCGTCCCTAATTGCGGCAGTTTTGCAATTCCAAAATCAGCCACCTTAACATGATCATTTTTGGTAATGAGAATATTCGACGGTTTGATATCGCGATGAACAATGCCGTTTCGATGTGCATAATCCAATGCATCACAAATTTGCCCGAAAATGTTAAGCGCTGAATTTAACTTAATTTTTCCCTGCCTCTCAAGACGAACCCGCAAATCTTCGCCGTCTAAATATTCCATGACGATAAAACAAAACCCGTGCTCTTCATCGACGTCATAAATAGTCACAATGTTAGGGTGATTGAGCCTTCCAGCGGCCCTGGCTTCGCGATAAAGACGATTTTTTAAATCGTTAAATTCGGGGGAGCTTCCGCTAAAATCAAAAGCCATCTGTTTGATGACAACGGTTCTATCAAGTTTTGGATCCCAGGCTTTGTAAACCCGCCCCATTGTTCCCCGGGCAATTTCTTTCTCAATGATGTAGCGGCCGATTCGCCGGACTTTTTTAATACCACCCAAAATTGTTTTTGTCTCCAACCAGGACAGCAATCTGGAACCGGGTTTTGCCTTGGGCCCTGGTGTTTGCTCGAAATCATTTTCGTTTTTCGCAATCTCTCTTGTTTTGACTGGATTAAATGATACGTGTGTGTCAGACGCCACCTCATCCTGAAACAATGCCTCCGTTTGCTTTGATAATTCTCGCTTTCGGGCAAAGGCCCTAACAAACCCGGTCTCTGAAACCGCTAAATTTTGACCGAGTTTCCCCTTGATTGTGGCTGTTTTAAAATTATTCTTTAACTTAACCACCAGAAAACTCAATATAAGAATGCCGCCTGTGATGCCGATTACTTCCGGAATGGTGATGATCTTTGGCGGTTTCACTTTTATCGCAGGTGGAACTGAAAACTCGCCTAAACTTGGAGAATGAGACGAATTGGCAACCTTGCCAGGTTCATCTTCCGGAATGGCTGGCGAAGGTTCCAATTTAGCAGCTTCAGCGGTACCGGATAATATGGCCACTGAATCGCTTTTGAGAGGTTCTTCCAAAGTTTCAGGATCGGGTTCGGGTCGACTAAGTTTACCCGCACTTTGCTGAACAGAAGCCGGTTGATCTTTTTCTTTCGAAAATACATTTGTTCTGCTAATTAAACTATCCGGTTGAAGCTTTTCGACGACTTCTTGTGTGACAAGCGAATCGTTTTCTTGAAAAAGGAGTTCAGCTTTCGCCTCCTCTAATTTTGAGGTTGTCTGCTTGAATTCCGCATCGATACCTTGAAAAATCTCAAAAGCCATGGACCATTGCCGGTTTTCTAAAGCGGTCAGACCGTTTTGATAATCATGCTCCCGCGTTAAGCTGTCTAACTTACCTGCAATAAGTTCATCACCGGGATAAAGAAAATTCGCCTTAGTTAAAATTCTGAACGCGGCATCGGGGTCATTTTTTACAACGGCCTCATCCGCCCGGGCCAGCCAGGCTTCCGGGCTGTTTTTTCTTCTGGCCGTTTCAAGATCGAATTGTGCATTCTTTATTTTTGGGTCGATATGAAGAGCTTGTTCGTAAGCGAAAATTGCCTTGCCATACTCTTCAGTTTGCAAATATAAATCTCCGAGTTTTTTCCAGGCAAATTCTTGATTCGGTTTTAACGCAACTGACTTTTCCAAAGTCCAAATCCCGGCGGGAAAGTCGCCTAAATTAAAATAAATCGATCCCAGGACGGTTAAGGCGGGCGCATACTTCTCATCGATTTTTAAGGCCTGTTCAACATTTTCTAATGCCAGTTGATAATGCGAATTTTCATTCAAATCGCCGGCAAAAAAAGTGTGAGCATTTCGGAGATAGGGCGACACAGATTTATTTGAGGCGGAATCAAGATGCAAAGTTTGAGTTAGCTGAACAATCGCCTGTTCGTAGTGGCCCTTCTGATAATAAGTTTTACCTAATTCAAAAACCGCTTTTTTGAAAACAGGCTCAAGTTGAACCGCCTTTTTTAAATATTTAATCTTTTCAGACAGGCTTTTCGCCTGAACCCCTTTTTTATAGAATCTGTTAGCTTGTTCATCAATTTCTTGCAGGTGACCGGAAGACACAACAATAAGAATGCAAGCGATGCTTGTAACTAAACGGTAGCGTTTTTGAAAATTCCCGGGCTTTAACAAACGTTGAATTTGAAACATAAAAATCCTGAGCGAAATCAAAGGGTGAATTTGGGGGGTAATTTCAAGTGAGGATCAAAGGAAGCGTTTCTAAGAATTACCCAACGATATAAAACTGCCTGCAAAATGGTATAGAAGTTTCCCTCGAGTAGCGTAAAACTTACCATTTTCAGGTTTATAGTCAAGCTATTTACAGAAATGTTGCGAATACTTTACAATTGGAAAATTTTACTTGATAAATTGCATCGATTTTTGTATTCTTTTAATTCCAAAAATGTTTGGATAGCATTTAAAACTTACGCTAATTCAGGCATTTTGCAGAATTAAATTAAGGAGTAAACAATGTACGATTCCGATATGGTTCAGCCCATGCGAGATGAACTCACCGGCATCGGTTTTAAAGAATTGAAAACCGCTGCCGAAGTAGACGAAGTCATGCAAAACGCAAAAGGTACTTCATTATTGTTGGTCAATTCAGTGTGCGGATGTGCAGCCGGTCAGGCCCGCCCGGGGATTGCCCTGGCGCTGACAAGTGATACGAAACCGGATAACTTATTCACGGTGTTTGCCGGGCAAGATGTTGAAGCAACTGCGCAGGCTCGCAGTTATATTTTAGGCATTCCACCTTCTTCACCTTCTATGGCATTGTTCAAAGATGGTGAGCTTGTCACCATGATTGAGCGGCATCAAATTGAAAATCACAATGCCGAGCAAGTAGCCGGTCGGTTGATGGAAGCGTTTAAGGAGCATTGTTCGAAGAACTAGTGCAACGTTTCCTAAACAACCGGGCAATATACAGTGTTAGCGTGTTCAGGTGTTAAAGTGTTTACGTATTTTATCAAGTTGATTAATTTCAAGATATTAGCACCTGAACACTCGAACACACAGCACAGCGGGGTAACAAAAGCAGCAACTGCGCCAAAGAAA
>JADFPY010000128.1 GCA_022562085.1 candidate division KSB1 bacterium
GCCACGATGGTTTTCCCAGAGCCGACATCACCTTGCAGCAACCGGTTCATGGGAGAATCTTTTTTCATATCGTCGCGAATCTCCCGAATAACTTTTTTCTGTGCGGCGGTAAGTTCAAATGGCAGCGACTCAATCAGCTTTTTTGTCCGCTCGCCAACTTTGAGAAATTCGATGCCTTTCCGTTTGATTGCTACACTTTTTTTCCGATAAGCCAGCATCAGCTCCAGATAAAACAGTTCGTCGAATTTCAGTCTTTTACGTGCGGCTCTCAAAAAATCCTTATCCTTCGGGAAATGCACGTTTTCAACGGCCTGCATTAAACCGATTAATTCCTGCCTCTTTAGAATATCTTTGGGTAATGAATCACGAAGCTCATGTGCATAACTTTTTAAAGCGACTTTCATCACTCTACGGAATCCACGGCTGTCCATTCCAACTTTCCCAAGACTTTCAGAAGAAGGGTACAAAGGAATAATCCTTCCTGTATTTAAAAAATCATTTTCTCCATCGTCACTGAGCTTGTCAAATTCCGGATGTACCATTTGGTACTCGCCAAAATAGCCAACTTTACCGCTAAAAGCAATGGTCTCCCCTTTTTCAAAGATTTTGTTCCAATACTCAGCACGATGAAACCAGACACCGCTTAAAAACCCTGTGCCGTCAAATAGCACCAAAACGAAACGCTTCCGCCGTCCCTGCTTAATGCCGCAAAACTGCACTTTTCCGACCACAGTGGCGGTCATGTTCTCTTTTAAATCTTTGACTTTGTTGATGTGACTGCGATCTAAATAGCGGCGGGGGAAATAATAAAGCAGGTCATGAATCGACTCCACCCCAACTTCACACAGACGTTCTGCACGCTTTTCTCCTATTCCTTTTAAAAACTTTACTGAAGTGCTGAGGTTTTGAGAGCTGGTACCAACCACATCTTTAAATTGATTATTGAATATTGTTTATTGAAAAGCCTTGATTCATTTTTTTTATGACAAATTATAAACGGAGCTCGACCACAATTATACTTAAGTTTTTTTCGCTAGAAATAATTCAGTTCTTGATTAAGAAAAATTTTAAAACAGTAATAATATTCAATCATCAATAAACAATTATCTATTATAGCGCACAACATATTCAACAACGACTTCAGCATCTTTGGGAATCTCAATACTAAATTCGATTGTTGCAGCATCTTTCTTTTTGTACTCGTGAGTGTTTCGCAGAATTTCCCAGCCAAAATTGACATGCTCGATGATCGTCACCCGCACCGATTCCTCTTTGTGATTTCGCAGCTTAATTTGCCATGTTTCTTCCCAGGCAGTTTTGCCGATTGATTTACGCTCTTTCTGAGTCCGGTCCCCGACGATGTCAAAAGCGTTGCCCACATAAACCCGAACTTTCTCGTCTTTTGGAGTGTGGTCGATAAAATCTTCTCCGATGAAAACGAGCGATTTATCATCGTCGCGTTTATAAACCCGCACTTTACCCTTTGGCAGCGGCATGCCAAGACCAGATGTTTTTTTATTCTCAAACTCTAAGTTCACCCGAACTTTTTTTCGATCGCGAGCGCCATTGTAAGAGTAGGTTTTGTTTACTTTGACTTCAGTGGGAGAAAATAAGGAAATTTGCTTAATTTGATTGTTCGCAACAGTTGCGGGCCGCTGCAAGGTGTAAATGTGATATTCAAAAAAGGCTTTTTCTTCGAATTGGGGCGCACTCGCTATCATCATCTCAGCCTGGCCTCGCCCCCTTCTAAGAGGTCTAATATCCTGAGCTCGATGTACATCGCCAGCCACAAGTTTGAGTTTGGCATTCTCGTAAGTCGCGCCCGATTTATTGTCAACAGAAACCCAACCGCTGAGCTCTAAAATAGTATCGTCTTTGTTCACAACCCCGACGTACTCAGCGTGCCATTGAATCCCGTTGGTTAAATAACCAACCTCAGTTTGGTGTTTCCCTGCTTGTTGACAATTGATCGACCAAACTAAAGTCGGGCGTGTGATTAACCCGTCCGGAAGCTTCGGAAAAGCCATATTTTCGACCGCTTCCCGCCTAACTATTTTGATGCCGCCGTCGGATTCCCTTAAAATAACATCCCTGGCTGAGGCATTTAACAAAGTGCCGGAATAAGCCGTGCCTTCTTTGGTCTCAAGTCTAATTTCCTGCTCGATGTACTTTTGCAAAATCCTGGTAGCATTGACCAGATCGTACTCATAGTTCTGTTCCAAAATTTCGACTTTGTCGGGGGCAGTGAGAGAAACAAAATAAACGGAAGTCGGATCGATTTGAGCAGCAACATCCTGAAACTTGATTTCGAAAGTTCCTTTGGCGAGCTGTAAAGTTCGGACATCTTTGACAAGAGCCAAATTATTGTTGTAAATCGTAAGGCCGATTTCTTTGTTTTGGGCAAGGGTGTTGGAACCGCAGACAAGCAGAAAAAGGGAAATTAGAATTTTCTGGATATTGAATTCCATTCTATTTATGCTGCTAGGCTCTCCAAATTCGTCTTAAGCTTATTCAAATTAGATTCAAAGTCTACCTTCTTCTTCTTCTCAAGTTCGACAATATTTTCCGGAGCCTTGGATAAAAAATCTGGACTTTGCAGTTTGGTGTTCAACCCTTCCAACTGCTTTTCCAAGCGCGAAATATCTTTATCCAAGCGCGCTCTTTCAACTTGAAAATCGATAAGTCCTTCCAACGGCAGGAAAATTTCAAGGTTGTTTATAACTGCGCTCGCTGCTTTTGGCGGCCTGGCGGCAGTTTTGTTGCACTCGAGTTCGTCGACTTTTGCAAGCTGTGCAAAGTAGTCTTTGTTCAACAATATCGAATCCTGCAACTTGCCGTTTTGGCCGCCGACCGCGACGATCACCTTCGCCTTTTTATGCGGCGGTACATTCATTTCACCACGGATATTTCGAATCGCTCCAATCATATTCTGAAGAACTTCCAATTCTTTTTCTGAATTATCATCAATAAAAACGCGATTCTCAACCGGCCACATTGAAATCATGATGCTTTCAGCGTCCTGTTTATTGCGGACTTTGAGCCAGAGTTCCTCAGTGATAAAAGGAATAACCGGATGTAGCATTTGCAAAATTTTCTTCAGAGAGAATGTAGCAACTGCGAGAGCAACTTGCTTTTTTTCAGGAGCTTCAGAATTATACAATCGAGGTTTAATAAGCTCCAAATACCAATCACAATATTCTTTCCAGAACAAGTTATAAATTGCCTCATTGGCTTCATGAAATTTAAATTGGTCAAGCGCGCGAGTCACCTTTCGAATAGTTCTTTGGCAGCGGCTGAGAATCCAGCGATCCGCCAAATCCAACTTCCTCGAAGACGAAGCTTTCTGAATAAAATCCGGGTTGGCATTCTCGAGGTCACTCTCTGCTAAATTCATCCAGAGAAAACGAAAGGCATTCCAGACTTTGTTCGAAAAATTGCGACCGACCTCGAAGGTGCGTTCCGACAAGTTGATGTCCTGACCTTCGGCAGAAAGATCGAGCAGGGAAAAGCGAACGGCGTCGGCGCTGTATTTGTTCACCATCTCAAGCGGATCAATGCCGTTGCCGAGGGATTTGCTCATCTTTCGGCCTTGCTCATCCCGAATAATTCCGTTAAAATAAACATCCTGAAACGGCACCTCCCCCATGAATTCCAAACCCATCATAACCATTCGAGATACCCAGAAGAAAATGATGTCAGGACCGGTGACCAAAGAATCAGTCGGATAAAAATAATTCAGGTCCTGGCTTTTCTTAGGCCAGCCCAAAGTGGCAAACGGCCAAAGTTGCGATGAAAACCAGGTATCCAGAACATCTTCTTCCTGCTTAAAAGTACCCTCGCCGCATTTCTTACACTTAGTTGGCGGCTTTACCGATGCAACAACTTCATCGCATCTCTCACAGGTGTAGACCGGAATTTGGTGACCCCACCAAAGCTGCCGACTAATACACCAATCGTGAATATTTTCGAGCCAATTAATAAAGACTTTCTGCCAACGCGCGGGATGAAGCTTTACTTTTCCATCTTTTACAGCCTGCAAGGCAGGTTCAGCCAGCGGTTTCATTTTGACAAACCACTGCTCAGACAAGCGCGGCTCAATTCGTGTTTTACAGCGGTAACACTGGCCCACGGAATGGGTATGGTCCTCGACTTTCTCGATAAAATCACCGTTTTTCAGATCCTTTAACAAATGCTTTCTCGCCTGCAACCGATCCATGCCGGAGAATTTTCCGGCGCTTTCGTTCATCGAAGCATCGTCATTCATAATATCGATTGCGGCGAGACCCTGCCTCTGCGCCATCAAAAAATCATTCGGATCGTGCGCCGGGGTTACTTTGACCGCTCCGGTTCCGAAGTCCTTATCCACCATGTCATCCGCGATGATTTCCAGCTCTCGGCCAACGATTGGAAGAATAGCCTTCTTTCCGATAAGGTCCATGTAGCGCTTATCCTTCGGGTGAACAGCGACAGCAACATCGCCAAGCATAGTCTCGGGACGGGTTGTGGCAACGAGAATAAAGCGGGTGGTGCCAAGAACCGGATATTTAATATACCAGAGCGAACCTTGATGTTCTTCGTGATCAACCTCTTCATCTGAGAGAGCTGTTTGGCAGCGAGGACACCAATTAACCAGATATTTGCCTCGATAAATAAGTCCTTTTTTGTAGAGGCGAATGAAAACTTCCGAAACCGCTCGGGACATTCCTTTGTCCATTGTAAACCGCTCCCGCTGCCAATCGCAGGAAAATCCCATTCTTTTCAACTGTTCTATAATGCGGCTGCCGCGGTCTTCTTTCCACTCCCAAACCAACTCGATAAATTTCTCCCGGCCCAGGTCGTCACGGCTTTTATTTTGCTCCTTTCGCAGCACTCGCTCAACCACGTTCTGGGTGGCAATGCCGGCGTGGTCGGTTCCAGGCAGCCACAGCGCTTCTTTATCCCGCATCCTCTGAAACCGGATAATAATATCTTGAATCGTATTGTTAAAAGCATGTCCCATATGCAGTATATCAGTCACGTTCGGCGGCGGGATCACAATCGTGTACGGCTGGCGGTCGGTATTGGCTTCTGCATGAAAATAATTCCTATCCAGCCAGAACTGATATAGGCGATCTTCAACGCTTTTTGCGTCGTAAATTTTTTGTAATTCTTGCTGCATTTTACTCCAACAGATACGCTAAATTCATAAAATTAAACCAAAAAATATACGAATATTCGGGTCGAATGTCAATAACTTAAACAGGGTGAAAAATAAAAAGGCAGGGTATTAAAAACTGAAATTTTAATGTAGAAACTCGTGGCTTGGTTAAAGCTCAAGCCATTTTCCATGCGACTTAATCAACTCAATCAACCGATCATCGGCCTTCTCTTCAGGAATATTTCTTTCGACACATTCTTTACCGACAAACAGGTTAACTTTTTCTGGCCCCGCTCCAACGTAGCCAAAATCTGCGTCCGCCATTTCACCAGGTCCGTTTACAATGCAGCCCATGATGGCAATTTTAACACCTTTTAAATGATCGGTTTTGGATTTGATTCGTTCGGTTGTGGTCTGCAAATTAAATAGAGTTCGACCGCAAGAAGGACAGGAAATGTAATCTGTTTTAGAAATTCGAACACGAGTCGCCTGCAGAATATTGTAGCTTAAGCGAAGCAAATCATCAGCGGGTAAATTTGCATCGATGTGAATCGAATCGCCGATTCCGTCACAAAGCAATGATCCAAGTTGGGAGGACGCATCCAGAATTGTGGATTCGAGATCGGTATCGGTAGAATATCGCAGCAACATGGGGAAATTAGCCTCCATCGCATCAAGCCGGCCCGCCAAGTAGCGGTAGTTTCTCACATTATTGTGATAGCCGGACAAAGAAAAGAGAATATTCCAGTAGTCAAACTCTTTACAAATGTTTAGAATAAGATTCAGCGCTTTGTCGATACTTGCGAAGTTGGCGGGCTTGATTTTCCATTCGACTGGCATGCCAAACATTTTGGCTGCACTCACTACCTCGGTTAAATCAGCATTTGAATTAGGAGAAAATACCAGGCGTTCAGCTGATTTGGCTACCTCAAAAGCCAGCTCGGGAATCTGTGAAAAATCCACAGCAAACGGAAGCCATAGCTCTCGCTTGAAGGCCCTGTTTTTTAATTTAGCGAATTGCTTGAGTTCTTCATGTGATTGAACAGAGACATGGATTGTTTCACATTCAAAAGTTTGCGTTCCGTTTGCGCCGCTAACGATCTGCAATGGGTCATTGGATTTTTTCCCGAGGAACTCAGAGATTTCGCCTAAAGCTGCCGGCGTGTCTGACAAAGAGGTTGAAAGTGAGAGTTCAACTCGCGGTAAATCATCCCCGCTTAATTTGTAGTAAATTTGATCGCAAGTCAAGGTTTGTCTGCGTTCATATTCGAATGGATTCGGTATTCTCAGGTGATTTCCGTTTTTAGAAATATTCTGAATCGTCTTATTCTTTTTTAAGTTATTATATTTTTCAACCAGCTTAAACGCTACAGGCACTTCGGCCACACTGTCTTCAGTCAGAGAAACCCGAATGGTATCGCCAATGCCATCCTCCAAAAGCGAGCCGATGCCCACTGCAGACTTGATGCGCCCCTCTTCTCCATCGCCGGCTTCGGTCACGCCCAAATGAAACGGATAATCCATTCCCAGTTCATCCATTCGAGCTGCTAACAAACGATAAGCTTGAATTGCCACCAGTGGATTTGAAGACTTCATTGAAAGAATAATTTCGTGGTAATCGTACTTTTCGCAAATTCGAACAAACTCCAGCGCCGACTCGACCATGCCTTCGGGTGTGTCCCCATAGCGGTTCATGATGCGGTCGGAAAGCGAGCCGTGATTTGTGCCAATGCGTATGGCGCGTCCCAGAGATTTGCACTTAGCAACTAACGGCTTGAACTTTTCATCAATCCTTTCTAATTCCTGCTGGTACTCGGCGTCGGTATATTCGTATTGCTCAAATCTTTTCCTGTCCGCATAATTGCCGGGATTGATTCGCACTTTTTCAACATAATTTGCAGCAACCAGTGCGGCATTCGGCGTGAAGTGAATGTCCGCAACCAGCGGCACATGAATGCCATGTTTACTTAATTCGGTTTTGATATTTTTTAAATTCTCCGCCTCGTTAATAGAGGGCGCTGTAATGCGGACAATCTCGCAGCCGACCTCAACCAACTGAATCACTTCTTCAACAGTTGCTTTCGTGTTCATCGTATCCGAGATGGTCATTGACTGCACGCGGATTGGGTTATCTCCACCGACCGCCACATCAGCGATCTGGACAACACGGGTTTTACGGCGACGATATTCAAATAGACTATCGCAGAATTTAATTTCAGAGGCCATTATTTTGAACTTAACAATTCTCCTTCTTTATAAACAACCTCCCCGCCAACCACGGTCATCCACACCTTAATATCAAACAACCGCTCTTCAGGTTCAGTCATTAAATTTCTTTCGAGAACTACTAAATCGGCGTATTTCCCGGGTTCGATTGAGCCAATCAGATCTTCGGAGAAAGCAGCCTTTGCTCCCCAAATCGTAAGAGACTTCAATGCTTCTTCACGAGTCATTTTATATTCCGGGTGCCAGCCGTCGGTGGAAAAACCGGTGGTGTCTTTACGCACACAAGCGGCGTAAAACTCAATCATCGGATTGCCTTCTTCAACGGGTGCATCGGAGCCGCCGGGAATGTAACTGCCTTGATCGATGAACTGACGCCAGGCATATCCTTCGGGCATTCGATCCAACCCAAGCCGGCGGACGGCGAAATGCAAGTCGCCGATAGCGTGACTCGGCTGCATGCTTGGAATAACTCCCAACTCTTTAAAACGAGGAATATCATCGAGATGGACGATTTGCGCATGCTCAATTCGGAATCTCGGCGGCATATGCGTCCTCTGACTTTCCGGTATTTCATTGAAGGCACGCTCGAAAAGGTCGAGAATCCTTCGATTGGCACCGTCGCCAATTGCATGAATAACCATCTGGATATTATTTTCTAAAGCTTTCTTGATCGTCGGATAAATTTCTTCGTCTTGGTAAATTAGAAGACCTTTGGTGTCTGCATCGCTATACGGTTCAAGCAAAGCGGCGCCGCGCGAACCCAATGCGCCATCGGCCGTGATTTTTATAGCGCGCACGTTCAACTTATCGTCGTACAAACCAATTTGCGGCCCTTCCTCTAACAGGCGTTCTGCGTGCTCATTTGGACCGCGGATACATACATATAAACGAATTTTCAGCTCGTCGTTTTCGTACATGTTTTTCCACAAATCGACCGTATCAAAACTGCTGCCCATGTCGTGAACTTGCGTTAAACCGTAAGCAAGCGCAACTTCATCTGCTTTTTTTGCATATTCCCGCTGGATTTCAGGCGAATCGTCCGATGGCATATATTGTCGAACCAAACTCATTGCCCGATCAATCAGCAGTCCCGTTGCTTCGCCGCTATATTGATCTCTGAGAATTTTGCCGCCCTGGGGATCTTCGGTTGCTTTGGTGATGCCGGCAATTTCCAGGGCCTTTGAATTGACGACTACGGCATGACCATCCGCACGGCCCAGAATCACCGGATTGTCCGGTGCAATTTTATCTAAATCTTGGCGCGTTGGGAATCTTTTGGAAGGCCAGTCCTCTTCAATCCAGCCGCGGCCGGTGATCCACTCTCCTTTTGATTTAGCAGCGACTTCGGCTGCCACTTTATCGAGAAATTCTTGCAGCGACTTGGTGCCATCTAAATTCAACCGAAATTCCCGCTGGCCGACCCCCATAAAATGGTAATGGCTGTCGATAAAACCGGGCGTCATTGTTTTGCCTTCCAGATCAACAACTTGAGTGCCCGTGCCGACAAATTCATCAATTTCAGCATCGGTGCCAACGGCGATTATTTTTTTATCTGCGACTGCAATTGCTTGTGCCTGTGACATATTTTCGTCGACCGTATAAATCACGCCATTTTTGAAAACGAGGTCGGCCTTTTGGCCGGAGCAATTGATTGAAGCCATGATAAAAATAAAACCAAGTGTTAGTTCAAGCAATAAGGTTTTCATCTTTTCGATCCTCCCGTTTTAGGGTTGTAACTCCAAAACATAAACAAAAATCGTCTGCAAATCAAGTACTAAAATGAAGTTAGAAAAAAATTGATCTTATGAAGAAAAGTGTTATATTGCGATCGTCTAAAATGGATGGATTGTGGAAGACCAACTCTATTACTACCCCGCAAAAAACATTAGGGTTAATTCGGGCGCCAGATCACAGAAATTTGGAAAG
Source organism: candidate division KSB1 bacterium (assembly GCA_022562085.1). Lineage (NCBI taxonomy): Bacteria > Pseudomonadati > Candidatus Zhuqueibacterota bacterium. Next base: position 9,290 of record JADFPY010000128.1, read on the forward strand.
ACAAACAGGTGTGTTTCATCAACGTGAACGATCTTATGGTTGAGAAAGGACACGCCATTTATCAGGAGTATTAAAAGCTTGGAAAGTAAAACTGAAAACAAATCATTTTTTCAACGAGTTCTTAAACCAAAAATTATTCAAGAGTGGGTGGCGGTTTGGAAAGAGCACGGTTTGAAAGAATTCATTAAGCGCAAAGGGTGGAAAATCGTCGCGGCTGTATTTTTGTTCTATTTAATCCGTGATTCATTTCTGTATCTTTTCCTGCCTTATGTTGCTACACGCGGTATCCTGGGTTGTTAGAAGTCGACATAGATGCCATCATTTTAGAGTGATGGCATCTGTAGGTAAATTAAGGAGGACTAATGACAGCACAAAATCGAAAGCGAGTTGCAATTGTCGCTGGAGCAAGAACGCCGTTTGTTAAATCCGGAACAGTCTTTAAAAATTACTCTGCCCTCGATCTTGCCGTTCATTCCGTAAAAGGACTGCTCGAAACACACAAAATTCAACCTGACTCTGTTGAAGAGCTGGTTTACGGCATCGTTATTTTTGACCCCAAAATTCCAAATATCGCCCGGGAGATTGTTTTTAACACCGACCTTCCGTCTTCTGTCCGCGCTCACACGGTTTCTAACAACTGCATTACAGGCATCCACGCAATTACTGCAATTTATGATTCAATCAGTTCCGGCCGGTCAGAAATAGGAATTGCGGGCGGTGTCGAATCTATGTCCAATCCCCCTATCTTATTTGGCAAAAAGTTTTCGCGCATACTTTTAGATGCCTCACAGCAAAAGACAGTCGGCGGCAAAATTTCGCAATTTCTGAAAATCCGTCCCTGGCATTTTAAACCGGACACGCCGGCAATCGCCGAACCCTCCACCGGATTGTCGATGGGTGAGCACACGGAAATCATGGCTAAAGAGTGGAAGATTTCCCGTGAAGAACAGGATGAAATCACCTACCAAAGCCATATGAACGCCCACGCGGCCACAGAGGACGGTCGCCTAAAACCAGAGATTTTTCCTCTGGACGGAATCGACCAGGACCTGATTATTCGAGCGGACACTTCGCTTGAAAAATTAGCCAAATTAAAACCGGTATTCGACCGAAGTGCTGCCGGTACTCTCACCGCCGGCAACTCAAGTCCGTTGACTGATGGCGCTTCTGCGGTGCTTTTAATGTCGGAGGAGCGGGCTAAAAAAGAAAAGCGGGAATCGCTGGCTTTTATCAGGGCGTTTGAATATGCAGCCATCGATCCAAGTGACGGACTGCTCATGGCGCCGGGCATTGCCGTGCCAAGATTACTTGAAAAAACGGGTCTAAAACTTTCGGATATGGACATCATAGAAATGCACGAGGCTTTCGGGGCTCAGGTCGCGTGCAACATGAAAGCCTGGGAACAAGGTTGGAAAGAAAAAGCGATTGGCACAGTAGACCGGAAAAAACTCAATCCCCTGGGAAGCTCAATTGCCGTTGGTCATCCGTTTGCGGCCACGGGGGGACGCATTGTAACGACCCTTGCCAATGAAATGAAACGGCGAGGTGCCAGGTACGGACTGGTTAGTATTTGCGCCGCCGGAGCGATGGCAGCCGCAATGATTTTGGAACGGGGTTAATTAATTTGGCTCTTTCCTTTCGATGCATTTCCTCCTGTTTTAAATAAGTGACATATAGATTTTGAATTTTGTCAGGTCACGTTGGATAATTATCCTACGTGACAGGTATTTTTTTCATATGATCTCAGGCAGTACGATTGGATAATATTCATATCATGATGTTTAGCAGAAACTGCATAAGTCTAGGAACAGACGAAAATTTATGAGCATAATGCAATAATTTTTATTGACTTTTGATTTAAGATGTATTATAAAATTAATGTTATTCAGAAATCGTACAATCACTTGTTATACTGCTTTCAAGGTTCTTTCACTATTTCCTGAAAAGAGGATTAATAGAGATCAAAGGTCTAGTTCCTTAGAAACAAGGAGGCTGTCTTGAATGCGAGATTGATTTTGATTTTGAGTGTGCTCTGCTGCCTGTGCGGGACCATCAGAGCGCAGGAAGTAACCGGAAACCTTGAAGGAAGGGTTCTAGATTCTCAACGAGGGCCTATCGAC
>JADFPY010000129.1 GCA_022562085.1 candidate division KSB1 bacterium
AATGTTAAAGCCTTTTCTTCCTAAGTTATTTTATTTTAAATACTTGAATCCCTTAACACCTTTAACACCCAAACACCTGAACACTTCTATCCTCAATGCTACGCTATTTACAGAACGTTGCTCTAGTTTAAGGGAATGTGGGAGGTCCCGGCAGTTGAGAGGGATTCACCGTAGTCGTACTGCCGCTGCCGCCATCAGAGCCTTTTTGAGCTAAAAGCACACCGGCTCCGACTCCACCGGCGACCAAAAGGCCAATGCCAACATAGGCCCATTTAAAACCGCCGCCGCTCTCATAGGTCTGCTCGTTTAGCGGAAAACGTTCTGAGGTTGGAAATGATTCAGATGCGGGCTGCTGAGATGGAGGAGGTAAAGTTTCTTGTTTAGTACCAGGTTTCAACTGTGTGCGCGCCAAACCCATAAACTCCTGGGCAACAAATCTTATATTGCCGTACAGATCGTTCAAATCCCCTTCGATATTATCTCGATAATCTTTCACAACGGCCTTACTGGATACGTGAACCATTTGCAAATCAATGGCATAGCTTGAAACATTCTGGCTTATCGTTCCGACTACAACCAACTGCACACCCAGCGCAGTCCCGGCCCTAACAGCACATTCGATTGATGAGCATCCAGAAGGATCCAGATTTTTGCTGAAAAGTCCCCGTTCCATATCGCGCTGGGACATAATATGGAAGAGCCCTGTGTCACTCAGCTCCTCTGTCAAGCGTGCGGAGATAAGACTCAGATCTGACCTTGGTATGTTGTCTCCGATTGCATTCAAGTTGAGTACGGCAAGCGGATACTTATCGCCTTTCCGTCTTTGTGCCAATAAAATATCCTGTATAAAGAGAGTAGACACAAATGTGCCGAGCAGTAAAATGCTGATGGTTCTTTTCATAGCCCTTTTCTTGTTTAATTAAGAAACTTTTGATTTGTCATAAGTCGAGAAGAGAGGCATAACATTTTTATAACAAATGCCTTAGAGCAACTATAATGCCAAGGTTGGGATTTCTTTTTTCAGCAGTAAGCTAGGTGACTAAAGCCAAAGAAGAAAATATCTAAAAAAAGAAATTCATGCTGGTATTGGAATTTTTGTGGAAGACAAATCAGAAATGCCGATAAATACTTTCGACATGAGACAGCAATGTTTTGGCTTAACCTGAGACAAATGTTAGTTGATGAAACAAAATTCGAGAGAATGGTCTTTTAATACTTTCTGACCAACAACCTCAATCCGTCCATAGAATCAATTTCGACTTTATCACCAACTTTTAGTTTTTCCCTGCTCTCCGATTTCCAAATCTCACCCTGAACGCGAACCTGGTATTCACCATTCTTAGTTTTTAAAACAACACCTTTTTTACCGATCATGCCCTGCTGGCCGGTCGTGGGTCTCTTGCGCATAATTTTCAAAACCGCAAATGCCAGGCCTAAATTCAAGATAAGTACAATTGTCGCGCCAAATCCGAAATAGATTAAATCGACTTCCCAGTCATAAATATTTTTAAAAAGAAGATAAATGAGGATATCGTCAAGAATAAACAGGGAGACGAGGAGGAGTATGAGGCCAGCGTTTTTAACTAAACCGGAATTTTTTTCTATCATGGTCCAATTGCGAAGAGCGAACAAGCGAGGAGCGATTAGCGCAAAAAACACTACCGGGCGCTTCTCGCTCTTCGCTCCTCGACCTTAGCCGGTAAATTCAAAACTCTTCATATAATAAGAAACCCGCACCTTAATCAGGCTTTCCAGAATCAACGAGATCGTCAAAATTGTGATTGTGAAAGTCAAAAAACTGGCGGGACTTGGATAGACCACCCTGAAGATAAACGGTAAAATCAGATAAAGTATGAACGGCACCAGAATTAACAGCAAGGCCATATTTCGCGATCGCCTGCCTTTCACATTTGGACGTGAAAACGGCAGGTCTGGGGAAAACAAAAATGCGAATTGCAAAAAGAGATGGGCCAGAAGCCCTAAGACTAATATGTGCAGCAACACCTGTAATAAATTTTCAAAATAATGATAAAAAATTAACCCGAGAATCAGCAGGAAGGGAAGAACAAAATAGATCATCAGGAAGTTTTTTTCCGAGATGATTAAACGCTGAAAATCGGTCGGAGCGGTATAGAACATCCAGGACGCCTGGTATGCATCGCTTTGAGTTACAAAGGCACGCAGCATCATGGGAAAGAGAAAAATGAGTAAATAAAGTAGCCCGGTACGTCCTAATTCAAAATCTTGAGTTTCAAAAGGATTCGGAAGAGGACCCGTCTGAGTTCCATAAAAAAGATAAAAAATTGTTAACGGTAAAATACTGAGAACGGCCATTTTAAACTTATTATCATACAAAAACTGGTTTCGAATCAACACCGAAACCACGTGTTCTTCATTGGTTAATTTCAATCCCAATAGCGACCATTTTAGCTTCTTTTTACTGACCCTTTGAACCGATCTCCCGGCTAACTCGGTCAATCTTTCTGAATAGCCTAGTGAAAGTTTGGCGAATGCGAAGTAAGCAAGTATTGCCATGATTGAGATTGACCCCAACACCACGATCCAATCAAGAAGGTTGGCCTGACCCAGGGGAATTTTTAAATAAGTGCTAAACCAGGTTGAAGGTAAAAACATCAGGTAGGGCGATTTAGATATGTCAAAACTTTGAAACAAGGCGCTCTCTACCAGGTTGGGTATTATAAAGAAGCTGCTGTAAATAGCAAAAGCGAGACCGACCTGCAGCAAAGCAAACATATTTTGCAAACGGCGCAGGCTAACTTTTTTTAGAACAAAAGTATAAAATAAAATAATCACTAAGGCGGCAGTGAAGTTTGCCAGAAAAATACTTATAAATGCGGTCAAACCCAGGGCCGGATTAAAGCCAAAGATAAAAAAATACGCGAGTATCGCCGGCAGTGATAAAACCGTACTAAAGAGCAGAACATAAAACAAAATATTGCAAAGCTTAACAAAGAAAAACGTTCTGGATGAAATGGGGCGGTATCCTAAAATAGGATAATCGTCCGGTGAGATAACAACCGTGTTATACTCCACCAGAATCAACCCGCCGATCATGAACATAGTATAACTGATTAAAAGTGTCGCGGTTAGAAACACATCCGGATTCTGGAAAACGATCGGCACGAAAATTAAGCCGGTCAGAAGATAAAAAAAGAGCAGTGAGAAGAAAACGCGGCCACCGGAACGCCCGTGACTGAGGCCCGCTGACATTGAAGATTCGCGAAAATCTTTTTTTAGAAGGACCTTAGTGAGGGCAGCCCACTGGACATAGTCAATGCCAACACGCTGAAAAAGGAGTTTGACCATTTAAACACGTTCCAGCGCTCTTAGAATCTCGTTGGTTGATTCTGCAACGTCGTGGCTTCCTGTAAGTTTACTAAAGGCTTGTTCTAACGTTGGTTGGGATGTTTTATTGAGAATTTCGAGTGGGGAACCATCTGCCACAATTCTACCGCAATCGATAATTGCAATGCGGGTACAAATTCGTTCAACAACTTCTAAAATATGGGAACAAAACATGATCGTTTTACCTTGTGCAGCCATCTTCTTGAGCAACTCTTTAATGATTAATGCAGTATTTACATCGAGACCATTTAAGGGCTCATCTAAAAATAAAACTTCAGGGTTAGGAAGAAACGCCGCTGCTAGCAGAACTTTTTGTTTCATGCCTTTCGAGAAACCGCTTAAGTGATGATCTCTTTCGTTATCAAGGCCGAAAAGGGTCAAAAACTCATCAATTTTTCGCTGTGCCAGGGCCCGATCCATGTGGTGCAGGTCCGTAATTAATTCCAGGTACTCCCAGGCGGTCAAAGATTCGAATAAAGCACCGGTCTCCGGCACGTACCCGATTCGTTTTTTTACTTCAATCGGCTCTTTCGAGATATCGAAACCCGCAACTGTTGCGGTTCCACCGGTCGGGATCAGCATACCGATCAGCATCTTTACGGTCGTTGTTTTACCTGCCCCGTTTGGGCCGAGAAAACCGAGGATTTCCCCGGGCCGAACTTTAAGGCTTATATTATCGACCGCTAATTTGTCGTCAAAATTTTTTGAAAGATTTTGAAACTCAATCATAGTAGATTTACAGCAAAGTAATCAAGTTCTCATCTATCAACTTAGGGTTACCCAATATGATGAATTGAATATTTTTGAAATACTGATTTGCAACTCGTTGTACATCTGCTGCGGTTACGCTTCTTAGATTTTCAACCATTTTTTCACCTTGCTGCCATCCAAGACCCGAAAGCTCAAAACGGGCCAGGAACTGTCCTTGAGCACTATTGGATTCATTGCTTAAGTAGTAGCGAGTGAGATTCATGCTGATTCTGTCACGCAAATCCTTCTCAATAACCGGTTCCCTCCGAAGTTTTTTCAGCTCCTCCAACATTATTTTAATCGTAGTATCCGGCTCAACGGATGTTGCATAAACGCCGCCATAATTTGCAAAGTTAGTTGCCAGGAAAGCATCGGGCGCGTAAGACAAACTTCGTTTTGTCCTTATTTCTTCAAACAAACGCCATTTCAAAAAGTCAATGGCGATAGTCATGGGATAATAATCCGGGTTCTCAGGGCTTGGGGCTGAAAACAGCCCTAAAATGTAATTAGTGGGGAGGTCGCGTTCCACAATCTTCAGACTGGGGCTCTTGTGCACGACCACGGCAGGGAATACGGGTTTGTATTTCCCTTTGGAAATTTTGCCGAATGTCTTTGCAACTTTCTTTTTTAGTTTTTCCTTATCTACATTGCCAACTACAACTAAAAGTAACTTTGATTTCTTAAGGTTTTTCTTTAGGTAGGATTCCATCTGTTTCATATTAATCTTGCTGATCGATTCCTGGACGCCCAGAGGCTCAAGCTCGTAAGGATGGTCCCGGTAAAACTGTTCTTCAGCTAATTTTCTTACGTAAACATCTGGTGTATCTTTCTGGCGTCGGATTCGCGTCAAAGTGCGTTCCCTGGCAATTTCCGTCCGCTCATCATAAAAACCGCTGTTCATTACATAATCAGAGAAAACTTCCCACATTTGATCAAAATACTGGCGTGTGCATTGCAAACTTATGACAGTGAAATTCTTTTCAGCCGCACTCCCCAGCCTGGACCCCGTCCCTTGCAATATCTTATCCCAGCTTTTATCTGCGTATTTTCGGTTTTTTAAAGTGGCGCTACTAAAGATGAACTGTTCAATACCTTGATTGGTTTTAGTCAAATTCAAGGCCCCGCCCCTCCAATAAAGCTGTGCCGAAATAATCTCATTCGATGTGTTTGGCTTAAGGATGACTTTCAGATCTTTTATAAAAAATTCTTCGGTCGTTCCGGAGCCATTCACTGCCCACAGGATGCTCGTAAGAATTAGTAAAATCAACTGGAAAATAATAATTAGATTAGATTTCGATATCTCTCTAGTCGTCAGCATAAAAGTTCCTTCAATTTAGTTGCAGGTGTTCCCTGTCTTCAGGTGATACCAAAATTCCCATAATATAGGATCCATTTTGAATATATTTTTTCACAAATTCTGAGATATCATCGCGAGTGACTTTTCTTATATTGTCTGTATAATTGAGGTAATAATCCAGGTCGCCTGAAATGCTCCACCAGTAACCCACCGATTGAATGTAGGAAGAGGGGCGCTCCCAGCTATATTTCTCACGAACCTCGAGGTTGGTTTTTGCATATTCAATTTGTTCGTCCGTAAAGTAATCCCGGTCAAGAAGATATTTAATTTCTTCAAACAAGGCTTTCCTGGCCTGTCGGAATTTTTTAATATTAGTTGTTGCAACAATGGTGATTGGCCCTTTTTGGTCTAAGGTCTGGTAGGAAAACCTGACACTGGTGAACAGGCCGCTTCCAACAAGAATTCTAGGAAATTTTGAGTTCTGATTCAAGATAACAGTAAGAACATCGGCGACATATGTTGATTTTGTGTTTATTGACACGCTTGGTCCCTGCCAACGAAGCATAACTGTTACAGCGTTAACATCCTGCTCCACAATGATGGTTTCGTTTTTTTCTAATTGGGGATGAAAAGGAATTGGGTCATCTTCAAAGGGGTCCGGCCCCTCTTCCCAATTCTCAAAATATTCTTTTGCAAGTTCAAAAATATCTTCGCTTTTCACATCACCCGCCACAAGAAGAACCGAGTTGTTTGGAATATAGTATTTTTGCTGAATGGTGCGCATTTTATCTTGATCAACAGTCAGGATGATTTCACGGTTACCAATGGTATTTTTCCGGCTATAATATTTATACCAAAGCCTTTTATTCACTTCGCGGTTTAGATGAAAAAGAGGATTGGATTCATTTCGATCATACTCATCTATGACCACCAGTCGTTCTCTTTCCAGTTCTTCCTGAAGGAACAGTGGGGTTGTTATGGCAGCCTTCATAAATTCAAGACCGGGTTTGAGGCTGTCTTTTAATACTGTGAATGAATAGTTTACCCGCTCCTCACTCGTTGTGGCGGTGAAAGTCAGCCCTAATTCACGTGTACGTTCCAAGAATCTCTCTTGGTTGGGAATTGATGCGTTCGCTTTAAAAAACATATGTTCAAAAAAGTGTGAGAGTCCATCGTACTCTGGAGGTTCGGTGAAGGCACCGCTTCTAACATCAATCTCGATTGTAACCAAAGGTACAGTGGCGTTTTCAATAACAATTACATTGAGACCGTTCTTTAAAGTAGTCTGGTGGATTTTTTCTGTTTGATCTGATGCCGAAATTAACCGTGAACAAAAAAGTACGGCTGAAAACGTAATAAGGAATTTTTTTAACATTTGTTTTATAGAATTTAATTAGTTACTGACTTTTTTTAAGAAAAGATAAACCGAAAGCGCAAAACTCACTTGAAATGCCGCAAATGAAACAGCGGCATAGTTATCAAACTTTTTAGCTTGATCAAAACTTTCATTAAATCGCTCCGGATCCCCAAACTGTAAATATCGATCAAATTGGTTGTTGGCTTTATTTCTAAAATAGATGCCGATAGCACCTGACGCAATAGTGAGACCTATAGCCGCGAATAAACGGCGGTTCGTTTTAGATTTCTTTTTAATATGAAATTCTCCGGGTGTCAGAGTTAAACCCGGCTCCTCCGATTTCCTTCTTAATTTTATATCAAAAAATTGATTATTTGAAGATCCCAATGTTAAAATTGTGTCTTGATACCCGGCTTTTGAAAGAGTGATTTGCTTAATTTCAGTTTCATCGAGTTTTAAAAAAGTCGGCGTTTCACCCATCTTTTCATCGCCAAGGAAAACAGATGCACCAAAAGGTGATGAATGAATCGAATAGTTCCTGTTAAACGACACTTCAATCCAGATTGTATCTCCCTCCACAACATTTATTTCCCGGTGCCAGTCATGGTCCAGCCAATTTGCCTGTTCCGGATGTTCAACCTGAACTTGATGCGGGCCGGGCTCCAATGCAAGTATCTCGAGCGGAGAAAAGCCGATAAAATTCTCATCGATTTTTACCGCAAGTCCGTTATGCTTGCTTGTGAGTTTTAAATACCCCCACCCGTCTGTTTTGGAGCGATTCTTCTGTTCCGCGGCTGCGAAAATTTCAGTCGTCATAAATGAAAAGCTCAGACTGAAAATTAACATCGAGCAAACAATTCGAACAGTTTTTTTTCGCATTGGAAATTTATTAATGAGTACTCAAACTGTCGGAGAGTGAAAAAGCGTAGAGGAATCTGTCTTCAGAAGCGCCAATGACATATTTTCCCCAAAGAACCGGTGACGTACGAATTCTCCCCTTTGTTTCAAAGCTCCAGAGTTCGTTGCCATTTCTTAAATCTAAACAATAATAGTGTCTGTCCAAAGACCCGAAAAACACCACATCGCCCGAAATCAGGGGGGCGGTGCTGACCAGACTTTTCGCTTTAAAACTCCAAACTTCCTCCCCTGATTCGAAATCCAGGCAATAGACTTGCCCGTTACTTGCGCCAAACACAACACGCTCGCCATCCGTCGCTGCCGTTTCATAAATAGGACGGTCGGCTTGAAATTTCCAAAAAATCTCGCCATCCTCCAAATTCAGCGAATAGAAAACAGAATCTGAGGAACCAACAAAAACTTTTTCGTCCTTAATTATCGGCGTCGCAAAGATACTTGCTCCAGTTGTAACTTCCCACTTTAACGTGCCTTTCTCCGCATTCAATGCGTAAATGTTCCCATTGTCGCAGCCAACCACCAATGTGTTTTGACTTAACGCCGGCGAAGAATGATGCTGGCCCTCTGATTTAAATGTCCAAATTCTTTCGCCAGTCTCCAAACGATATTTATCGATATGGTTATAAAGAGCCGACACGAAAATGCCTTCGCTTGTGACTAAAGGCTCACTTGCAATGTCGCCTGCATTTATTTTCCATAAATGTTTTCCTTGTTCCAGATTATAGGCCGTGAGGGTCTTATTTCCATACCTGGATGCTATGACAAGGTCATTCTCATAAAATGCACATGTCGCTTCGAAATGTCCCTCAGTTTTAAGGCGACCGAATCTTTTACCGTTCTCAATATTGACGACATCCAAACGGCCGTCCAGAGTCACGAAATAAATCAGACCATTCGCGACGGTTAAGGTTTTTCCCGGGGCAGACGTCGCCTTGTAGGTCCAGATGTGTTCGAGAGGCGGAGCTAATGTTTCATCCCGATAATTGGCTCGACTTGGGTCTCCACCATAAAGCGTCCAATTTTCTTCAGTTGAAACCGTTTGTATGTTTTTAATTCTTATTGAACGGCAGGCCCAGAACAGGCTGGCTAGAAGTAGAAGCAGAAAGAGTGTTTTTGTTTTCAGAAGAATAATTGAACCTTAAATCCTTTAAAGATTAGAAATCAAATCCAAACCAAAAAGCCTTTTTCAGGCCGGGTTCGAAATTTATGCTTGGACTGCTGAAATCTCTTACCTGGAATCGTCTGCCAATTTCATAACGAAGCACGAGAAATCCTCCCAGCCGCAGCCGCCACCCAAAGCCAAGGCTACCTAAAACTTCGTTGAATTCATAGTCCCGATCCCAGGCCTGGCCTAAATCCACAAATGCCGCACCCCGGATTGCTCTAAATCCCATTCCTCCAAAAGGGAATCGCAGAACGAACCAATCCAAAAATGGCATTCGGACTTCTTGATTCACCAAAAAAAGTTTGCGCCCCCAGATAGTCCACCTCGGATAAAGCCGCAAATCCCAACTCCCGCCCATAAAATACCGAAAAGCTTCTTTACCTTGATTAATTCTGGTCATCAGGCGAACTGCGTAAGTTGTTCTCGGGCTCAGCCGGAAGTAACGCCGATAGTCGGCAATAATTGTAAAGAAGCTCACATCGTTGTTCTGGATGTCAAGCGTATTTCCCAATGTTAAATTGAAACGCTCGCCGTCCATAGGTCCGGTAACTCCCCACAAGGAGTTGTCTTTGACGTATGAAATCGAATTTGAAACTACGATTCCATCAATGACTGTACCTCTGAAATCATACGATCTCTCCTCTTTCCGAAGATTAATGCTCGCTTCAATGCGCTGAAAGGTAGAGAACGGGTAACTGGCGGCCACGAATCCGCCCAACTGACTCTGTTCAAAAAAGCTGTCCACTCGATCATAAAACCTGCCCCTTAGGCGGTACCCGCCGATGGCATAATTTATTCGTTTAGACAATTCCACACGGGTTACAGCTATATTCCAACTACTCAGGAAATCACTCCGGGCTTGCGCATTATTATAGATTAAGAAATAATATTGCTGGTTACCGAGCATATCGGAAACCGCCAACTGAGCGCCTCCGCTTACGCCAAAAATGGGGTCATGTGAAACCGCACTTTGAGCAATGTCTAAATTAAATTTCCTTTTATACTTTACCGTACTCGATCTGACTTCCCCGGCAAGTTTATTGGCGGTCCAGTAATCGGTAACTGTGGACAGGATGTCATTTTTAACGGAGGGAGCTTCTTCAAACTTTTCTTCAACATTGATAATTTGATGAAGCTGGAAGCTGAAGTTCTCGAAAGCGGTGAACACCAAATTATCCTCGTCCAGCCAAACCGGATCGAATGCGCCGGTGGTAAATTTCGTTAACTTCTTTAATTGGTCCGTCTTTTCAAGGGCTGACGGAAAAAAATTCTTTGTCTGGCCTTTCTTAAATATACCATTGCCGTTTAACCTATTTTTACCGTTGTGCGCATTATTGCTTGAGTCGGTAAAATTATCAGCGATTGGCAAGGGCTCGAATTCTCCCGCATTATTCTTTATAATCCAAATATTAAATGGGCCGTCCCGGTCTGAAGTGAAGGCCAAACTCTCTCCGTCGGGAGACCATGAAGGTGCATAATCGTTATGTGCGCCTTCGGTTAAATATTGGATCTTGCCGGTTTGCAAATTATAAAGGAAGAGATTCATGTGTCCGTCTTTGCCAAAATAAGATCGGTCCGAACTGAAGGCAATGGCCTTGGCATCAGGCGACCAGGCGGGATCACGATCGTCGTAGAAGTCATTAGTTAATTTTTTCAACTCACCGGATTCTTCATCTACTATATAAAGATCACTTACGCCGGCAAAGTTTATCCCGGAAAAAACTATTTGCTTACCATCAGGCGACCAGGCCGGTTCAGTGTCGAAGCCGGTTCCGTCCGTGAGACGCGTCATCGTTCCCCCGGCCCGCGGGACCCTCCAGATGGCCCCCTGGTACGAGAAGGCGATCGACTGATTGTCGGGTGAAAGGGACGGTTGCCGCAGATAGAGCGCCGACTCTGCCTGCAACGCCTGAGGCATGGTGACGATCAGGATCAATGTCAATACGCGTAATCTCATAAGACCTTCAGTTCGAAAGTGGGTTGTGGCACGGCTTCAAAAGGACCCTTAAAGTGCGCGATTGGCGGGATACGAGCAAGGCAAACGCCGTCATCTTCGGCTCCCGATACCGCGATCAGTGACCCTGTTGCCGCCCCGATGACTTCCCCGGGCGTCCGGTTGGACACTTGTCCACAGGCGGATCGGAAAATATCTAGGTGAGGGTGTCAAAAAGCCCGTTTGTGTGTGCCTTGCCGATATGTGTGGATCGCTGTGAGGAATAAATTTTCGAAGTGGACTCAAAAAACAATTATGTGCGAAGCGTGCGGGTAAGGATATGCGGCCAAATTAGAAAGGTCGTCTCGCATGAACTTATGGTTCAAACTTGCGACTCAGATCACGGGCGAAGTTTGTGGCCATTTAAGTTTCTGAGTACAGTTTTATTTGACACGACACTTCTGTGGGCTCCATTATGAACATGGCTCCTGCCACGCTATATGCCGAGACCGTAGCAGCATTTCTCTTGCAACGGATTCCGGTTGTCCTTTACACGGTTGTACGTACCACAGAG
>JADFPY010000130.1 GCA_022562085.1 candidate division KSB1 bacterium
TGTCTTCAGTTTCAAGAGACTCAAAACTAATAAAAGTTAAATCGGAAAAAGATGTTACTGCAAAGTTTTCCTTAAACTTTTTGCAAAACATTGTTAGAGAAGCAAATCCTGAGGACAAAATTGTTTTAGAACTAAAATCTGACTCTCCAATGAAAATTTCTTACAAAATTAATAACAATGAAATCAGGTTTTTTTTAGCTCACATGTTATTATAAGTGACCTCATTGTTTTCAGTTGAAGAACTAAGGTTTGCACAAAAATTTCCGTTTTCAAACCTTGCAAAAAGAGTGGTGAAAGAACAAGACTTTTCTTTAGATAAAATTCCAGAATCAATTATTTCTCGCGCTAGCTTAATGATTTTAACAGCATTAAAAAACAAACAATACAACCCGCAAATTTTTTCCTCGTCAACTCTTTTAAAAGAAGAAATTTGGAATGACTCAGCCTTAGAAAAAACCCTCTCCCAAAACGGCCTGCAGCCTTTCTTTGAATTAGGAGAACAGCTAACCAAATCAAAAGCCAAAGACCGCCAACTCTTATTCAACTTCCTAAATTTGGCCCGCTCAAACGCCCTCCTCAAACAGATTTACCAGGAAAACAAGCAAAACGACTGGTTCGATCTCTGTCTCAAAATCATCGAAAAGTCGAACTTCACCTTAAGTCGTCTGTTTCATCAGCGGGTCGAACAATATAACGTTAAAACGTTGTTTCAAGAGATTCAAGGCAAAGAAATAACCGAACATTGGTGGCTCGATATTAATGAAAAAGTGAATGACATTGCCCGCGGCCTGTTATCCCTGTCAAAGAACAGCAACTCCGGACCTGTGGCCATCCTTTCGGAAAATAGCCTGGAAATGGTTTGTATCGATTTGGCTTGTTTGATGACCGGAATCGTCAATGTGCCCATTCCGGCAAACTCAACTGCAGAATCTGTTACCTATATTCTAAATCATTCAAAAGCCGCAACTATTTTTGTCTCGACCGAAAAGCAGTTGCAGAAAGTATTAAAAACTCGAAGTCAACTCAAAAATCTACAGAATATCGTTATTATCAAACACACAGAAGATTCAAGTAATACCGAAATAATTTCGTTTACCCAATTTATTAAACAGGGAATCGGTGTTTCGGATGCAGACCTTGAGAGCGCTTTTGAGCAGGTTAAACTCAGCGATCTTGCCACGATTATGTACACTTCCGGCACCACCGAAGCTCCAAAAGGCATCATGTTTTCCCATTTGAATATCATTTCTAAAAGATTTGCACGGGCGATTGCCCTGCCTGAAATCGGCGCGGACGACACGTTTTTGTGCTATCTTCCGCTTTATCATACCTTCGGGCGCTATTTCGAGATGATGGGCTGCATCTTTTGGGGCTGCACTTATGCCTTCATGGAAGGCCCTGGAATCGACACCCTGATCGGGAATATGCAGTTGGTCAAACCGACGGTGTTCATCAGCATTCCGCAAAAATGGATTCAACTCTACGAAAAAATACAAGAGGACGTTGATATTGACACCGCACCTCACTCAGAAATTCAAGGGGTCGTGGCAAAGTTGACGGGCGGAAAACTTAAATGGGGACTTTCGGCAGCCGGCTACCTCGATCCGGAGATTTTCAGATTTTTTCAAGAATACGGCATTGAGCTGATGAGCGGTTTCGGCATGACCGAAGCCACAGGCGGCATCACCATGACCGCGCCTTTTCAGTACTGTGAAAATTCAGTTGGCCCGGCCCTGCCTGGAATTGACATTGAGCTCGCCAAAGACGGTGAGATGAAAATGCGCGGACCTTACGTGATGATGGGCTACTTGAACGAAAAATCAAACGGCATTGAAGATGGTTGGGTGTATACCGGCGACATTTTTTCTAAAGATGCAAACGGGTCTTATGAGATCATTGACCGCAAAAAAGAAATCTACAAAAACATCAAAGGGCAAACCGTTTCGCCGCAAAAGATCGAGAATTTGTTTCGCGATTTCGAATCGGTGCAAAGTGTATTTTTGGTCGGTGACCACCGGGAGCACAACACTCTTCTGCTCTACCCTAATTTTGAATATGAGCAGGTAAACTTTAAAAAGTTAAAAGATGAAGAGCTGCGCGAGTTTTTTAACTCTCTCATCGTTTCCGTCAACAGGTTTTTGGCGCCGTTCGAGCGAATCGTTAATTTCGACATCATCGATCGGGATTTTGATATAGAGAAAGGAGAGCTCACACCAAAGGGCACTTACAAACGCAAAGCCATCGAGAAGAATTTTGCTGATATCATCAAAAGCATGTATGGCAAAAAGTACATCGCCTTTAAAATAAACAAACTTGAATTACGTGTCCCGAAGTGGTTCTTGCGAGTGAAAGGATTAACCTCGGATGATCTGAGATTAAAAAACTCTACTCTCTCCTTAAAACAGTTCAAGAAAAAACTCAAAATAAAATCCGCGAATAAAGACACTGTGCAAATCGGCTCACTTTGGTACTCAATTCCAAACGCCTATTTCAACTTGGGCAAATTCATTAATACGCCTGATTTATGGGTTGGAAATTTGGAGTTCGAGAATTTCGTTGGCGAGGTGATCTTGCAGCGCTCTTTGGAACGGGAGAGCAAAGCATCCGACATCAAGGTGTTGCCTAAAAAAACAGATAAAGGGGAATCCAAAATTCTCAATGAACTCAAAAACTTAATTAAAAAAAATGAATTTAACTTGCGCGGAATCCACCTTTCCGCCCATGCGGTTCACTCACTGAATAAAGACCATGCCTTTCCTGCCATCGAATATTTGGGTTCCGTGATTCAGGCTAAAAGCGGGCAAACGTCGCGAATTGCCGCGTCAGTTCTCATGCGAACGTGTGAATTTAAAGACATCTCCATTAAACGCCGGGCATTCGGGATTTTACTTGCGACTGAAAAACGCATCCATCTTGAGGATATTATACAAAACTTTCTCAGACCCGATGAACTCCTTCTGGATAAAAAGATGATTTTAGCTTTGTCTCAACAGGGCTTTGGTAAAGACCAATTAGAGCAGATATTTTCGTTTCTAAAAAATATTTCCAACCAACTGACCTCCAAAAAGAAAAGCGCCTTTAGAAAAATTATCATTTCAATTTTTGACTTACTCACTGCCTACGGGGCCAGGCATTCAAGTTCATACAAAAAAATTCGTGCGGAATTTATTCAGTGGTCGTTATCAAAATTGGATGCGCAGGTTAGCAAACATGCAAAAATGTGTGCTGAGAAACTCTTGTCCGGATATCGAAAATGGATAGGTCCCAATCAACTCTTTGCAGTGGATTCGGACACAGGTGCGGAATATCGCTGGCAGGATGTGATTACTTGCGAAGAGAGCATCCATGTTGAGGACAAAAAGAAAATATTAACCGCGCTTGAAAAAGCACCGGTGATTCGGGAAGCGATTTCTGTGTTCACAAACAGTAAAACGTTGATTCGGCTCGAAGACATCGCGCACAAAGGAATTTGGGTGAGCTTTCTTGGCGCGCGGCATGGTAAAAGCGTTTATCGAATTTCAGTACAAACCCGGCGTGACGGCGCTTTCGATTTGGCAATTAACGTCAATCAAAATCTGTCAAAGAAAGAAGTAGAAAACGAAATATCCTGGTTGATTCGGGCAGGGGTAAAAGAGACTCCCAAGCCGCTGGTTGAAGATTTTGGTGGATACTGGCCTGAGTATGACTTGTGGACTGAAGAATTCATTCACGGGGAAACAGTCGATAAAGTCCTCGCGAGGCTTGAACGGCAAGACCAGGCTGAAGGAACAGGCAAACTTCCGCAGTTCTGGCCTCATTTTGCCTGGAGTGGGTTGCTGGCCTATGTGGATTTCTGGCACCGGACGGACCTTGAATTTGAAATCGCAGACCCGACACCGGCAAACGTGATCGTACCGCTGTATGACTTTCAATTTGGCTCGCGAATCGTTTCGATTTCAAATAGGAAAAATTTTGAGAGTCTTGCGAAAATGATGCTTTCATTTAGAACAAATTTTATTTTAAAAGTAGAAAGCAAGTATACTCAATTAAGGGGACAATCGAGCTGGCACATTATTTTCTCGGCTTTTGTGGAAATTTTAGGTGAGAAAGGCGGATTAGAAATTTTGGCAGAGACAGTCACGACACTTGAAAATTCTAAATTAAATCAGGATGAACGTGAGTTACTTCAAAAGCTAAAAATATTTACTCAGGCGGTACAAGAAAAGGGTTATTTGCCACGGCGGCTTTACTTTGCAATAAAAAGATTTCACCGCTGGCTCGATTTGAATCGAAATGCCACTACCGAAGCTCGTTTACAAAATCTACAGGAATTGATGACAACCTACACACTCAATGATTTGGAAAAAAGGTATCCTGGAGTCAGAGTCCAACTCTTCAGAGATACTGTGTTTGAAAAAAACAAGGACATCAAATGCGGTTTAAATAAAACCGTCCAGGAAATTCATGCTAACTTAAACTCGAACATCGACCTGCTGGGAGCCATTTCAAAGTTAAAGTCTCAAACTTCGTTTTCTGAGGAAGAGAGTTTTTTTCTGACGCGAATGACTTACCCGCATTTGGGACCGAAAGATACAGCTAAACTTATCTCGTTGAGTGAACATGGTACGCCGACGACAACACTGATTGTCTTTATCGAAGATCAAGAAGGGCACAAGTTAGGTATCAGGCGGCCGGCCTCTGCCAAGGAAATCGCAAAGCTGCATAAATTATACACAATGGCAAATTTGCCCATCGAGTTTCGACCCGAGCATCAATATCTCATTGTGGTCAACGAACGCCTGCAAGTGATAGGCGGAATCTTTTACCGCTTTATCGAACCCCAAAATGTGCATTTGGAAAAAATTGTTGTGGATAATCGGTACCGAAAGAAGGGCGTCAGCAACGGCCTGATGCAAGAGTTTTTTAATCGATTAAAAAACCAGGAAGTGAAAATCGTTACGGTTGGTTTTTTGCGTCCGGAGTTTTTCTATAGGTTTGGTTTTAAAATCGAGCACAGTTACGGGAATATGGTGAAAAGGCTCATCGAGGGACGATAGGTCGCCTCTTGGCACAGTACTAGCGTAATGCAACCTGGCAATATACAGTGTTAGCGTGTTCAGGTGTTAAAGTGTTTACGTATTTTATTAAGTTTTTTAATTTCAATATATTAGCACCTGAACACTCGAACACACAAACACGAGAACACTTTACCCACATTGCAACCTTATTTCGAAAACGCTCACTAGGGGATTGCTTCGCTTTGCCCGCAACGACACGTTACTTTTTGGACAGCCCCGAATGCTTTATTGTTTTTCAATCATTGTGTAAAAAGTCTTCTAAAATTGGGTTTAAGCTTAAGGATGGAATGTCGATACTACTATTGAGTTTTACAGTAAGTGTTCCTCCTTAATTTAAGCCTCGGTGTTTTCTGATTCTGCATCTTTTGACTGACAACTGCCCAATACCGAGGCTTTTTTATTCCCTGGACTTTCTAATGCACTTTAAACCTGAATCCACCGGTAATTCCAAAGTATTGCATCTTGGTTTGGTCAAAGTAGTTGTTTACCCTGCCTTTTAGCATGATCCCTGCATATTCGCTGGTTGGTACAAAAAATCCACCGCCGCCGAACACTCCAAAATTGGTGGATGAATACGTACTCACAAAATTATCAGCTGAAGTTGTGCTGATTTTTGGTCTATAAATACCGCCTCCCACTTCAATAAAGAACATCCGGCCGAAAAATTTTTGCACAGCAACCTGCACCTCTAATAAAGAAGAAGACGTATTGGCGGCACCGACCACATTTCCGCTGCCAAGTGATGAACTAACAAAAGTATTATTTAACTCTAATCCTAAATTAAAACCCGATCCGGCTTCTACCATATAGGTCGCGCCAAACTTCAGACTTGGTGAATAAACGGCGCCGAAGTCGCCATTAGGGATGATTAAACCTGCCTGCAAGCCAAGCCACGGCTTTTTAATATTCTGAGAATAGGTCCTGAATGCTATTCCCCGATGCGTGCCGCTAGAACTTTCGACTTGAACTTGCTCAACTGAGGTCTGACTTATAGGCTCGATTTCAGCCTTGGATTCTTGAAAAGAGTTGGCCGGAAAGGTGGGCTTGAGTGCTGGAGGAGGCGTCTTTTGAGCAACAGGAACGGTCGGGGGGTTTCTTCCTGGCTGTTGACTTTTCTGCAGCGTTGCTGAATTCAATTCAAGACTTGAATAAAGTCTATCACCTTTCTGCAACAGTGGCGACTTTGTTCTTTTGACTTGTTGGACTGCTGCCCGATTGGCAGTCGTCCGAAAGACTTTTACTTTGCAAACGTCCGACAAGCCCTTTCCGGCTTCTCTTTTTACAAAATAAATTTGGCCTTCTTTCAGACCTTGATTGGCTCCCTTATTAATAATTGCAAAGCGTCCGCTGACCTTTATTATTTCTATGGTGTCATCAGCCATCAAAAATGTGGCGGAGATGAACGACACTGCTACAAAAAATGAAATATACTTTCGCATTTTTCACCTCAGTTGTGTTGTGATGCTTACCGTAGGTGCTTAAAAAAAATGTTTAAGCTTTTTTGAGGAACACTCTTCTTAAAGCAAAGGATATACCAACCTTTTAGATATGTATTTAAGTGCCAAATAAACAGTGTGCTAATCCAAGCAAATGTTTAAAAAACATGTACATATAAATGGGGTGTTTACATGATTGTAATACAAAAGCGTAATGAGGAATTTTAAACTTAAAGTTTATCGAACATCAGTGTCTCGGAAAAAATAGTTTGAGTAAAATTTACCAAGAGCTTAGAAGGAAGGAATTAAATATGTGAAAAGAAGAAAAAGGGACACAGTATCGCACCGTGTCCCTTAGGATTTCATTATTAATTTAAGCCAAGCTAAAAATAAATAGCAGGGACTGCACTACCAAAAGCAATTACCGTGGCGATCGAACCAATAACAACCATAAGAATCAAGCCAACAATCAGACTTACGACAGTATAAGCAACGGTTTTATCCTCCGGGCTTTCCATCAGGATTGGCAGGCCAAGATATAATATGTAAATGCCATACACACCACCTAACATCGCTAACACTTGTAAGCCGGGAATAATGTGAAAGATTCCGGCCACAAAAGCAGGAGTCCAGGCATAAACCGTCAGTTTAAAGGCACTTAAATCGTGCTTCGTAGCATTAAAACTTGGGGCGAGTGCGTCAATTACTTTGCTGTAAACAAAAATACTTACCAGACTAAATATGTAAAATAATGCGGCATAAAACAACGTTCCGATAAAACTCCGCCGACCGAAAACCGAATGTCCCACCAAAGCCAAGCCGATAAATTGCGCAACAGCGGGAATGGCTGCTAAAATCGCAACGTATTCCTTCATGAAATCTGCGATGGACATTTCTTCAGATTTCACCGCGGTTAAAGCATCCTTCGGCGATAGTAAGATCGACTTAACTCGTTCAATTATTTTTTCCATACGCCTCTCCTTTCTTAGATTAGATTAAAAAAGAAATTTTATTAATTATGATCAAGCCTCCATCCAAACATTATTCTGGCCCAGAAGCGTGCGCAATTGCGTAATAACTTCCGGTGACGGGTTCACTTTCACATTCTTGGATTTAATTATTTCTTTTGAATTTTCATCAGTCTTTACATTAAAAAACAAGTTACAATTACCGGGGTTTTGTTTCAACAAAATGTTGATTTGATTTAACACCGGATCATCAACTCCGATCTTCTCAACGGAAAGATGTAAATTTTTGCCGCAATGTTCCCAGACTCTATCCAAAAGTACAATCTCCTCGCAAATGATTTTCGGTTTTTCTTCTTCGCGAAAACTAACTCTGCCGACGATCAAAATCATCGAATCATCTGCCAGAAATTCTCGATATTTTTCATAGACACTTGAAAATACAATGACCTCGGCGGACCCCAAAAAATCTTCTAAAGTGACAAACGCCATTGGTTTATTTTTGCGATCCAAAATATTTTTACTTTCATTTACAATACCACAAACTTTGACAGGCGTTCCATCTTTAAAATTTTCCAATGCATCTAAGCTGGTAGAAGAGAACGTTTTTACTTCTTCCTTGAATTTGTTCAAGGGATGTCCGGAAACATAAAATCCAAGAATCTCTTTTTCATATGCCAGGGCACGCGAATCTTTCCAGGGGGAAAGTAGCGGAAGATCCGGATACTGTATGGAGGCATTTCCTTCACCTCCAAACAAGCTCGTCTGGCCCTTCAGTTTTTCTGCATGTGAAGATTGAGCAAAGCTAACTGCCATCTCCGCAGCCTGCAATTTTTGAGCGCGATGTCCCTCCAGAGAATCCATTGCCCCGCCTTGAATTAAACTTTCCAGGACTTTTTTATTGGCCAGCCGCGAATCATTTCTTTCACAAAACTCAAAAATATTTTTGTACCTGCCATTCTCTTTACGTTCTGTTACAATGGATTTAATTGCGTTCTCGCCAACATTCTTCACGGCGCCCAGGCCAAAGCGAATCGCATTGTCTTTAACAATAAAATCAAAATAACTTGCGTTCACATCCGGGGGTTCCACTGTTATGCCCATTCGTTTGCATTCATCCACCAGAATGACGACGCGATTTTTACTTCCCATTTCGCTTGATAGAGTTGCAGCCATAAATTCTGCGGGATGATGCTTCTTAAGGTAAGCCGTTTGAAACGCGATTAAAGCATAGCAGGTTGAATGCGGCTTAACAAAACCATACCCGGCAAACTTGTCCATCAAATCAAATATTTCGTTGGCTAATTTTTTCTCGATATTCTTTTTTTCACAGCCTTCTAAAAACAAAGAGCGTTGTTCCGCCATCAATTCGGCTTTTTTCTTACCCATTGCCCGACGCAACAAATCCGCGTTCCCCATGCTGAATCCGGCCAATTCACTTGCGATTCGCATAACCTGTTCCTGGTAGACAATAACTCCGTAGGTTTCTTTAAGAACCGGTTCCATTAAGGGGTGCAAATACTCTATCTTCTTTTGACTGTGCCGGCGTTTAATAAAATCGTCTATCCATTCCATTGGTCCCGGCCGGTAAAGGGCGTTCATCGCAATAAGATCTTCAAAAACTTGCGGCTTAAGTTTTCTCAAATAATCCCGCATTCCCGAGCTTTCAAATTGAAAAATCCCAACGGTTTCACCTTTAGAAAAAATTTCGTAGGTTTCTTTGTCATCCAAAGGAATCTCATTCAACTCAATTTCAATACCCTTTCGTGATAGGGTTTTGAGTGTCTTATCGAGAACGGTTAAAGTCCTGAGCCCAAGAAAATCCATTTTGAGAACGCCGATATCTTCGAGGATTTTCATATCATATTGCGTGGTCACATCACCTTGCGAAGATTTGTAAATTGGTGTGTAGTTGGTCAATTCATCCGGGGTGATTACAACACCTGCGGCATGGGTGGAAGCGTGGCGCGCGAGGCCTTCCAGGGTCTTTGAATAATCGACAAGCTGACTATACTCATCCTGTTTAGCAAGTTTTTTTAAATCAGGCACGGCTTCAAGTGCTTTATCGAGGGTCATGTTTGGAACTGCCGGGATCATTTTGGCAATTCGATCCACGTCGCCGTAGCTAATTTTAAGAACACGCCCAACGTCACGAATAACCGCCCTGGCAGCCATCGTTCCAAATGTGATAATTTGAGTTACGTTTTCTTCGCCATACTTATCCTTGACATACTCGATGATTTCCTCACGTCTCTCATAACAAAAATCAATATCAATATCAGGCATGTTAACTCGTTCCGGATTCAGGAATCGTTCAAAAATCAAATTGTATTGCAGCGGATTTATGTTGGTGATTTCCAGACAGTAGCAAACCAGACTACCGGCTGCAGATCCGCGCCCGGGACCTACCGGGATGCACTTACTTTTTGCGTAACGAATAAAATCCATTACAATCAAAAAGTAGCTGGGGTAACCCATTTCATTAATAATATTCAGCTCATGATTCAGTCTCTCATCAACTTCCTGGGTAATTTCCCCGAACCGGTTTTTTGCGCCTTCATAAGTTAGTTTTTTCAAATAGTCGGCGAGAGAGTCCACTCCTTCATTCTCAGGGATTTCAAATTTAGGCAGGTAAGTGGTGTCAAAATCCAATTCCAGGTTACATTTTTCAGCAATCTCGGACGTGATATCTAAAGCGCTTTGAAACTCGGAAAATGATTGAGCCATTTCAGACTGGCTCTTGAAGTAAATTTGATCGGTTGTATAGCGGAGCCGTTTTGGATCATCTCGATCCTTTCCGGTTTGCAGGCAAATTAAAACATCGTGGGGTAAATAGTGCTCCCTCTTTAAATAGTGAATGTCATTTGTTGCAACCAAAGGAATGCTCAATTCACCGCCTAATTCCCTCAGTCCCTCGCGAACCTGATTTTCCTCATCGATTCCATGGTTATGAATTTCAAGATAGTAGTCATCTTTGAAAATTTCCCTATACTCTAGAGCTGATTGCTTTGCCGCGTCATATCCTTTTTTTAATAAGTAATAAGGAACTTCCCCCTTCAGGCAGGCCGAAAGGGCAATGAGGCCTTCACTGTATTTTTGCAGCATCTCTTTGTCGACTCGCGGGCGATAATAAAAACCTTCAAGATAACCGATTGAAACAAGGCGCATCAGGTTTCGATAGCCGGCTAAATTTTTAGCCAGAAGCACCAAATGAAACGATGTGTCTGATACCTTTTTGTCTGATTTACGTTCTTTGCGGCTGCCCGGTGCAACATAAGCTTCGACGCCAATGATCGGCTTGAGATCTTTTTTACGCGCAGTTTTATAAAACTCAACAGCGCCGAACATATTGCCATGATCCGTCAACGCCAATGCGGGCATATTATTTTCGACAGCAGCATTTGTGAGCGCATCGATCTTGCAAGCTCCATCCAGCAAGCTATAATGAGAATGGTTATGGAGATGAACGTATCCAGGCATAGCAAATTTGAACTAAAATGCTTTAGTTTAAAACAAAATAATACAGGTATTTGGTTTAAGTTTTAGCTTAAGGGAAGAAAGCAAGTAAAAGGAAGTCATCTCGATTAGGTCGATGACTTCCTTTTAAGAAAATTATATCGTTTACTCTAATATCACAATACGGCATAATCTAAATATTCAAACCCAGGAACTCACGTTCGGCTCTGGCAACATATTCACTATCTTGGTAAAAAGCCAACAAATTACTCAACTCAAGTTGTGCGAGGCGGGGATCTCCGGCTTTAAGATAAGCGATCCCGATCATAAATTGAGCGTCATCAGTCTTATTATTGTTTTCAAAAGCGAAAACTCTCTCGAACTCAGCAATGGCCACTTGGTAATTTCCCAAAG
>JADFPY010000131.1 GCA_022562085.1 candidate division KSB1 bacterium
AACCTGATAACTCTCCTTATTATTATGACTCTTCATTACTCTTCCTCGCGTGGCTTAATTAGTGTCCATCCGGAAAGAGCCTTTTGTTGTCATTCCCGCGCGCTTTAAGCGGGAATCCAGGCAGGGCATAGCAATGGATTCCCGATAAAACCATTCGGGAATGACGATTACGGATGGACACTAATTAGAGTCCCGGATTGCTACAGCCTGCTTGTTCGTGTAAGATGATTTTGCGGCTAAACTGATTTTCAAAACTTCAACACCATCATTACAGGTGATAGCCGGCTCTTTCTCCCGGATGATATTTTCGACAAAATTTTCTAATTGTGTAATGTATGCATCCGTAAACCGCTCCATAAAAAACGGCACCGTATCGTGACAAACGCCTTCTTTTGTCATGACCACGATGGGCGTTTCTCTCAAATAGCCGATCTTAATTGTGCCCTTTGTACCCACAATTTCGGTGCGGATGTGATATCCGTAAATACCATTGCGGCATAAGTTTACCACGCCCAAGGCACCATTCTCAAAATTGAGATTCGCGATGCCGTTATCGATATCTCCGATTTCCTTTATCTCCGGGTAAGCCAACGCAGCCCCTGAGGCATAAACATTTTCAACCTCACCCATAAACCAGCGGGCCAGGTCAAAATCGTGTATGCCCATATCGGTAAACAGACCGCCGCTAACTTTTAAATACTCAACGGGGGGTGGATGAGGATCTCGTGTGGTGGATTGGAAGACGACCGGGGTTCCAATCACTCCATCCTCAATTTGTCGTTTCGCGGCAAGATAGCCTTTATCGAATCTGCGCATAAACCCCATGTGAAAGAACACCCCCGCATCATCTACGGCTTGTTTGATTTCAACGCCTTCTTGCAAAGACAGAGTCAAGGGTTTTTCACAAAAGATCGCTTTGCCATGCTTGGCAGCCGCCAGGATGATATCCCGGTGGGTGCTGGTTGAAGTAACGATGACGACTGCATCGACTTCTTTGTCTGCTACTAAATCTAGATAATCGCTAAAACATTTGGAAATGCCAAACTCATTTGCGCATGCATCCATCGACTGCCGGTCGATGTCGGATATGGCTATTAAATTGGCGGCCGGAATACGATTAGCAAAATAGTCAGCATAATTTCTACCGAGTCGTCCCAGACCAATAAGGCCTATGTTAATTCTTTTGGTCATTCCTGCTTAAATACCTCGATAAAGGTGCAAGGGTACTTCTGACAGGGGTTTGGAGCCCTGTCAGAGTTTCCCGTTTGGCAACAGAGTCTCAGTCAAAATCCGTCACGGTTATTTTTACTTCGTTGCGATCTTTTTGCAGTAACACGGCATTTGCATCAACCTCGTCCAGGCCTATTTTCTTGGTGATCATTTTTGTCATGTCCATGCCGGCCTCCATGCAACTGATGACATTCGGAAATGTGCCGTGACCCGAATGACCTTGTGCACCGACGACACTTGCTCTCCGGACTTGCAGTACTTCGCCGGTCAAGGGAATTTTGGCATCGGCGCGGGCAACAACCACAACCGTTGTATTGATCGCCCTGCCTTCCCAGATGATTCTCTCAATATCAGGCCAAACAACACCGGGTAAGCCGGTCGCTTCAAGAATAATTTTAGCGCCCATGCCTTTCGTTATCTCCAGTACCGCCTCGGCTGCATTATCTTTGGTGGGATCGATGGCATGAGTCGCGCCCATGGACAGGGCCATTTTTCTGCGCGTCTCAGCAGGTTCCGAGATGATAACGTTGCTCGCCCCTGCCTGTGCCAGCACTGAGCAGGCGGCAACGCCAATCGGTCCACCGCCTAAGATAACGACACTCTCACCCGGCCGGATACCGCCGCCACGTTCAATGACCGCATTATAAGCCACGGATGTCGGTTCGACCGTGCTGCCCAGAAGCCACATCTTCTCTTCTCCATAAATATCACGCAATCCCTCCAGACTCCAGAGATAACGGGCATCAACTGCTACATATTTTGCAAAAGCGCCATCACAGGAAAAGCCGATTTCCTGAAGCTTTTCACAATGATTTGGGTAACCATCGGCACAAGGCTTACACTGCGCACACCAAAACATCTCCTCGGTGCAGACGGCTTCTCCAATCTCATATCTTTTTCCGGTGCGTTTGTTGATGGCATCTTTCCCAGCCTCAACGACCTTTCCAGAAAATTCATGGCCCAGAGTCACCGGGAAGGCAGTGAGACCCGGATAGAAAATATAGCCGTCTTCGTCGGTCTGCCGCATGTGGACATCACTGCCGCAGATGCCACAGGCCTGTAATTCAAGAAGCACTTCGGTTGGGCCTGGTTTTGGCTCCTCTTTCTCCACCATGTCAATATGAGGATTCCTCCAGACCCGGCTGCCTAAATAAGTCATCTCACCCTCGACATCTTTCAAACCGAGTTTGAAATCATCTCTGGGCTCCCAACTTGCAGAAATCGTTGCAGTTTTCATGATACTACCTCTTACATGTATATTAATGGTTGGTAAATTGGTTTTACTTTAGTTGCAAAACGGATGACCGTTTAACGGCAATAGTCTTCCTTCAGTTTTTCTAAAACATCACGGTGGGTGCGATCAAATGGTCCCTCTTTTTCCAATTTCAGAGAAGTGGCGGCGGCGGCGAATGCACAGGACTTCTCAGGAGAAGCGGTGAGTCGACTCGCCAGATAGGTGGAAATGCAAGTATCTCCGCGACCGGTGCGGCCGTCTAAGGATTGCGGTGTAAAAGGGGCTTCGAACACATCACCCTCCGCATAAACCAATACGCCGTCTTTGTGGGTGATGAGCACTTCCCGCGGGCCCCAATCAGAAATCATCCGGGCGGCCTTCACCAGGTCTTTCTCGCCGGTGATGACTTCGGATTCTACCGAGTCTGCTTTGATGGTGTGGATTCGTCTCAAACCATGCTCCTTTTCTGACCAATCCACAAACATCAGAGAATTTCCTTTCCTGACCCGTAAGACGCCCTGCAGGTCGAGGGCAACCTTGTCAAACCTCTCAGTTATATATTCGATTAGCTGCAAGGAGACCTCTCCAGCCATGATCGGTCCGATGTGAAAAACTTTGGTTTCGATATCCGGAATCTGCTTTTCGCTGAATTCCCCGGCAAAGGCAATGGGCTCACAAACTCTTTCATTCAGGTTGTTTTCTGAGAAATACGTATTTTTGATACCGCTGGTCGCTTCGGCTTCGTAAGCAAAAATCTTCACCCCGTTTTTTTCAAAAACTTCGAGATAAGAATAGTCCGCTTTGGCGAGCATTGTGATAATAGCGGTGCGAATATTTAGTTTCGACAAAGCCAGGGCGCCGTAATACACCGCGCCACCGGAAGCCTCTTTCTCGACGCCGTGGATGATGAGTTTATCTTTAGCAAAATGCCCTAAAATGATGATGTCAAAACTCATCCTATATTCTCACTTCCAGCCCGTCATAGGCCACTGTTATATTTTTGTAAGGGGACAGTTTCTCCACGAGCTCCTCATGAGGAAAAGTGTTATGCCCAATATGGGTGATCACAAAACGGGTTTTCGGATATCGTTCGGCAATCTTGATTACCGTGATTATGTCGATGTGGTCGGTGCCGCCATCCCAGGCCACGGTATGGAAAATGACGAGTTGGGCCTGTTTCACCTGAGCCCTCTGGTAGTCGGACAATTTCGTATTCCCACTATCGCTGAAATGCACGATACGCTTGTCATTTTGCCTGAATATCAGCCCAAAGGTGGGAATTTTGTGCGACACATCGAACGGGGTTACTTTGATTCCACCGACTTTGACGGATTCCCGGTCGTACAACACACGAAACTTGCATTGCTCGTACAACCGGTCGGTTACTTCAAAGTTGCCGAGAACGGACATATTGCCATAAACCGGAATTTTTTCCGGCCAGTATTCAAATTCTGTGATGCCGGCAATGTGATCATAATGTTTATGAGAAAGAAATATGGCTGATATGTCAAATATGCACTTTTCATTTAGCATCTGTCCAACTGAATTAGGGGTATCAAAGAGAATTGTCTCGGAGCCATTTGAGATAATAACAGAGACTCTGCGGCGATAGTTTTTGCCGCCTTCTTTACGCGCGCGCTCACAAAGTTTACACTGACAGCCGACCGCTGGTATGCCACGGCCATCTCCAGTTCCGGCAAATGTTATCCGCATGGAGGCATCTCCTTAGACTGTTAATTCACAAATAGAACAACAGACCCGAAAGTAAACTACTGGAATATTACATCTTAGCATGAGGAGTAATGGCTCATTGAATATTTGTTTACCCTAACTCCATGTATCCAATACTCTATCAATCCGCTGACTTCAAAAGATTTAACCTTATTGGTCAAGCAAATAATCCCAAAAGTTCATGAATAATCCAGGTTAATTATTATTATCGTTCAGCGAAATAGAATATTTAACGCGACCAGACACACACCAAGAACTATACCTAAATATCCTACCTGTCTCGAATCAACAATAATAACTCTTTCCACTTTATTTTTGTTCCTGGTAATAAATACGTTACGGCCGCAATACTGCGTAACATATTACAATAACCCAGCCGGTTCAGTTTAAGTCATTCATATCGAGGAACATTACTCATTCATCGTCAATTTTTCTTTAGTAATCAATTCTATTTTCGTTGAAATGAATTCGGACACGGTTTGACCATTTATAATATCAACGGCCGTTTCGACAGCTAATTTCCCCATTGCAGAAGGATATTGGGCAATAGAACCTTCCATCTCGCCCTTCTGTATAGACTCCCGGGCATCCTCTACAGCATCAAATCCCACCACGATGATTTCCCCACTCTTTCTGGCGGCGGCAATAGCCTCAATAGCCCCGAGCGCCATCATATCATTGCAAGCAAACAAAGCTTGTACATCAGGATTGGACTGAAGAATGTTTTGAAAAACATTAAACCCCTGATCTCTTTCCCAATTGGCTGTTTGGGAAACAACAATTTCGATTCCAGATTCATGGTCCACCGCTTGATGAAATCCTTTCAGTCTCGCGTCACCGGTTTCATGACCCGGAATGCCTTCAAGCACAGCGACTTTACCTTGACCTCCTAATTTTTTTACGATATACTCTCCAGCAATTCTGCCCCCTTCAACATTATCCGAACCTATAAAGGCAGCTATTCGGGCTCCAGCTTCTTGCAGAGCTTCGGCATCCACCCTGGTATCTACGATTAGTACAGGAATGTTTGCTTTATTCGCCTTTACAATAGCAGGAACGATCTCTTTTGAACCGCTGGGAGAGACACAAATCACATCCACTTTCCTTTGAATGAGATTTTCGATAATTTGCATCTGCTTTTCTACGTCCACCTCCCGTTCAGCCGCTTGTACGATTAAATTTACACTCAGTCTTTCCGCGGCTTCTTCTGCGCCTTTTTGCATGTCGATAAAAAAGGGATTGTTCAATGTTTTCATTATGAGCGCTACGGTTGGGCCGTCTACAGCCGACTTTTCACCCCGTTGGCACCCCAAGCTAACCATCATAATAAAAAAATAACAAATAAATCTTCTCATTAGTAATCCTCCCATTGGTTAGAAATGATGGACATGGAGTAATTGGATTCCATCCACTTGCCTTATTTTAGCCTTTTGTATCGTACTCAATTCAAATTACCACGCCTTCCTTACTTTCGTTGTTTTTTGAGAGCCATATCCAGTAATACCGCAATGATGATCACCGAACCGATAACAATCTGCTGAATGAAAGAGGATACTCCCAATAGATTCAGCCCATTTCTAAGAACCCCCATTATTAACGCGCCAATTAAGGTTCCTAAAACCGTTCCCTCTCCTCCCATGAGACTGGTGCCACCGATAACGGTCGCAGCGATGGCGTCCAATTCGTACATGTTGCCAGCAATAGGTTGTGCAGAATTCAAACGCGCCGTCAGAATTAGGGCCGCCAGTCCACTTAACATGCCACAAAGAGCGTAAACCATGGTTTTATAAAGTTTGACGTTTATTCCGGATAATATCGCTGCTTCCTCATTGCCGCCTATGGCATAAGCATATCGGCCCAATTTTGTACGGTTCAATACAAAGTGAGCGATGATATAAACCACACCCATAATGATTACAGGAACTGGTATGTGAAAGATTTCTCCCGTGGCCAAATAACGGAAGTTTTCTGAAAAACCAGAGACCGGTCTCCCTTTCGTATATAAAAGAGCGGCTCCCCGGGCGACACTCATCATGCCTAAAGTAGAAATGAATGGCGGAATCCGACCATGCGTAATCAGCAATCCATTTATCATCCCACAGGATAGACCTACTCCCAACCCGACCAAAATGGCTATGGGCAGAGGAACCCCTGCTTGTAAGACGCTGGCCAGAACAACCCCAGAAAAGGCTACCAGAGATCCGACAGATAAATCAATCCCTGCTGTTATAATTACAAAAGTCATGCCTACGGCGATAATGGCGTTAATCGAAGTTTGCTGGGCTACGTTTAATAAATTCGAAACGGTTAAAAAATAAGGCGTCATGATCCAAAGAACAATCGACAAGCCTATGAGTCCCAACAAAGTTCCGAATTGCCTGCCGTAATGGGCTAAAAAATCTTTAACTGCCATTTCCCTCCCCTAAAGCATATTTCAATATTCTTTCCTGTGTTGCTGCTTCAGCAGATAATTCTCCGCTAATCCGGCCCTGGTGCATTACTAAGATTCGGTCACTCATACCCAAAATCTCCGGTAATTCCGAAGAGATCATCATAATGGCCACGCCTTCGGCAGTGAGTCGATTCATCAAATGATAGATTTCAACTTTCGAGCCTACATCAATGCCTCGAGTGGGTTCATCAAATATGAAGACATCAGCTTCACAACATAACCACTTGCTCAGAACGACCTTTTGTTGATTGCCGCCACTTAAAAATAGTACCTTCTGATTTAAGCTTGGGGTTTTGATTCGTAAAGCCTTGAAATATTTATTTGCCGCCTGAGCCTCTTGTTTTATTTGCACGATTCCCATCTTAGAGAATCTTTCCACACTTGGGAGACAAATATTTTCTTTTACCGATAAAATTAAAATTAATCCTTGTGTCTTTCTATCTTCTGTTAAAAATCCAATGCCTAAATTGATGGCACTGCGGGGGGATTTGATACTTTGAAGCTGATTTTTTATATAAATTCTTCCGGAATCAATTTTATCAACGCCAAATAGAGCTCTTGCTAATTCTGTCCTTCCCGATCCCATAAGGCCAGCAATCCCTAAGACCTCGCCCTTACGGAGGGAAAAACTAATATCTTTCAGCACCCCGTTTCTATTTAATCCCTCGACACGTAAGATCTCTTCACCAATCAGCGCTTTTTGCTTGGGAAATTGTTCCTTCAACTCCCGATCAACCATCATGCGGATAAGTTCGTCCCTGGTGATATCACTGATTTTATGCGTGCCAATATATTTTCCATCACGCAGAATCGTGACTTGATCGCCAATTTCAAATAACTCTGCCATCCGGTGGGAAATATAGACTATGGAGACCCCTTTTTCTTTCAGTTTGCGAATCGTAGTAAAAAGCTCATTGATTTCGTTTTCCGATAACGCGGACGTGGGTTCATCCATAATAAGAATTTTAGCATCCAGTGAAAGAGCTTTGGCCACTTCTACCATTTGCTGCAGCGCGACTCCCAACTCTTTTACCAGCTGATGAGCATTTATCCCAACACCTAAATCGTTCAAAATTTTCTGCGCCGAATCAAACAGTCTTTTTTGATCGATCACACCTGCATTGCGATAAGGTTCACGCCCAAGAAAAATATTTTCACCTGCGCTAAGATGCGGAATCAGATTAAATTCTTGATAGATAATACTAATGCCGAGATCCTGGGCATGCCGGGGATTCTTTATCTCTATTTCATCGCCTTCCAGAAAAATTTGCCCCTCGGTCTTTTGATAGGCTCCGCTTAAAATTTTCATCAGAGTAGATTTACCGGCGCCATTTTCTCCCAAAAGCATGTGTACTTCACCTTTGCGGAGTTCTAAATGAACATCGTCCAGGGCCACCACGCCAGGAAAGGTCTTGTGTATGTGCTTCATTTTCAGAATGATTTCGTTCTTCATCAACTATTTCGTCGAGTTTATTACACCAAAGGAATTGTCTCTTTAATTTTATTACTCACCGATAATCAATAGACAATAATCAACGTTTACGGCACATCTGTCGGCCAAGCAATCTTGGGAAAAAATTGATAATCGAGAAAATATTGATCGATCACAGCATTCGACCAACGACTCTTCATGACCATTTTTTTCTTCTTGATTATCTTTCTAAGATCAATATATTTTGTAAACTTTGAATAGTCCTCCCAACTGCCTTCAAATTTCTTCGGCCACTCTTTTGCAAGAGGATGGTCTGGCATTCTGATACTAATTCGATGTTCCTGATATCTCTCTTGCATATCTTTGAGTATCACGGGATTGTTTAGGCTCATGTATTTAATCGATATAGCTGCTGATGGAATGGTTTCCCAACCAACCGGCAGAGAACCATGTCCTCCCCATTGGACATTTATGCGCGCCCGGCTGCTGTGCTTCCTGGCATCTGCAAGCGCTTCTTTGGTGCTTAAAATCGCTCTATGAAAATATGCGTAGACGTTAACAATCTCTCCGCTCTCCGGATCGTATTCAATCCAGACCTTTTCGTGATCGGTCGGGTCGTTATCCGCGGGGAAATTAATATCATCATCCCAGAAGAAGCTGTATTCAATGATAGATTTTTCAGGATGGAATATAACGACGACATCTTCCAAACTGAAAAACTCATCCGTATGGATGTAAACCCTCGGCGCTAATTTCAAAACAAGCTCCAATTCCTCGGATGTGACATCGTTTGGGGGATCCAATTCTAAAGCACTGGCGTACTCTCTACTTGATTCTTTCAGTCGTCTTTCTAAATGAAAAGTATAGCCGAGACGATTATGGTAATAGACATTGTCCGGCTCTAATGTTAACCCCTTTTTGTAGTGCTCGATTGCTGCCTCGTAGTTCTCAGCTTTATGTTGACCTCCGACACGATAAAGATCGAGGTACATATCGCCCAGTTTAAAATGCAACACGGACATCGTGGAAATAGATGAAACATACTTTTCATCGATTTGTGTTGTTGAACTGTTTTGGGCAAGGATGTTAGTTGAACCAAACCCAATTGCAAAACTAAAGAGCAATAATAGTCTTAATTTGTTCATAATTTTATGACTTTCTTTAATGAGTCTCTAAAAAAAACCTTTCAAAATTAATCCCAATTTAATGCTTCAAATAACACCCTCCCTTCATTACCAGAAGGGAAGGAAACACCTAACATAGTTGCAAGCGTAGGCGCTAAATCGTTAAGATTGACCGACATGCTGTAGGTGCCGGATTTCACCTGCTTTCCAAAAATGATTAATGGAATGTGTGTATCATAGTCATAACCTGTCTCATGATCCGCTCCTTTGTCTACGCTATTTTTGTATCCAGCGGTAACAAAATAAGGTTTCAAATGAATGAGCAAATCGCCGCTCCTTTCAGGATAAAATTGGTTCAGGTATCTTTGCGAAATTCCATTTGTTGGAAGATTACCCGTGGAAAGCTGAGTTCGAGTAAAAACTTCTGCAATCCCTTTAATTTGCCGCAACGCTTCTGCGGCTTTGTTTTCGACATCGGACAAATTTAAATTGTGATTTTGAATGGCCGCATAATTCAAATAAACATTTGGTTTTACGAAAGCTTCTACCCAATCAGCTTGACCAAATTCACTATCCAGAACTGAATCGACCGTGGTAGGAATGACAACCGAATCTTCACCTTTTGGCCTTTGTTGGGTATCAATTCTACCGGCTTCAACGTCAAATTGTGCCATGTATTCAGGAACAGGTCCACTGCCATGGTCCGCAGTCAACACGATAGCAATTTTATCCAGGCCGATCTTTTCATCTAAAAAAATGAAGAATTTTTCCAAAACACGATCGATTCTCAGCACCTGATCTTGCATTTCCACGCTGTAAGGTCCGAAAAGATGCCCAATACGATCCGTCGCTGAAAAACTGATGGTTAAAATATCCGTAAAATCGTCCTGTCCAAGATTTTCATTTTCAATAACAGCCTTAGCAAAAGCTGCCAGATGCTCATCCGCCCAGGGAGAATGGCTGAAAGCCTCATAGTAGTCTTTGTTTGGCTCATTGGTTTTCCCATCAATCTGATGTGGAAAAATTATGCCGATGCCTTTGTAATTCCTTTCGTGTGGAAAATTATCTGCACGAGAAAGCCCATAAACATCATCATCTAAAAGTTTATCCCAATTGCGTCCAAAATATTGATCCGGGATTTTCTGGTTATTGAACTCTCTTACCCATCCCGGCAATTCACTCATGTAAAAACTGCTGGAAATGAAATCCCCTGTATTTTTTTTAAACCAGTAGGCCGCATTCGCCAACTTGCCACTGGGCAAAATTGCAGCTCTGTCTTTGTAGGAAATACCGATGACTTTCGATTTAAAATTATTCGACAGCCTGAGCTCATCTCCCACCGTGGTCACGTTCAAATTCTTAGGCGATCTACCCGTAGTTTTCTCATTCGTTCCTTTACTATCACCCAGAATAGGTTTTGTGGGATCCTCGACGCAATTCACCTTTTTTTGTAGATTTCTATCCCACCATTCGTTATCTACAATGCCAGAAAAGTGTCCTGAAGCGCCGGTCAACATGGTAGCGTGGCCCGGGCCCGTTGAGGTTCGGAGATGATTAATATGGGTGTTGGTAAAATTAGCTCCTTGGCTCAGAAGAAATTTGAATCCGCCCGTTGAGAAGTGATCTTCAAACCGGGTCAGATAATCGTACCTGAAGGCATCGATAGCAATTAAGACCACCAATTTAGGTTTTTGGGTGTTTCTACCTAAAGCCAATAATGAGTTGAGCGAAATAAAAAGGCTAAAAAAACAAAATACACTAAAAAGCAATACCTTATCAGTAAAATGAACGATGCGTTTTTCACCAGCCCTAAACACCAGCCCAAGGGTGGGGATTTTATGCCTCTTTCTCGTACACAATTTGCACTGGAAGCCAACGGTCGGAATGCTGTGCCCATCTCCTGTTCCGGTAAATGTTATCCGCATGGATTTCTCTCTTTGCTCAGCGAAATAGGATGTTTAACGCGACCAGACACGATCCAAGAACCAGCCCAAAATATCCAACTCTCTTAGAGTCAACAATAATCATTTCCTTCCATTTTATCTTTTGCCCCGGTGAGAAATACGACACCGCGGCAATGATTCCGAAGCACAATAC
>JADFPY010000132.1 GCA_022562085.1 candidate division KSB1 bacterium
GGCTGAGATTGTTGGCATAGGTGTGGAGGGAATGACAATTACGGTTGTCGTGGATTCAGCCAGTATTGTCTCAACCAACACGTCCAGTAGATTGCGCAAATAGTCAGAATCTACCCCTGACAGGGTTGGAACCCTGTCAGGGTTTATGTAAGAATTTTTAACATAACTCTGAGTCAGAAATATGCCGGAATATCGATATTTAGGAGTTAACGTCGCAGGTAAACCTATCCAGGGAATTCTGTTCGGCACGGACAGCAAAGCAATTAAGAACAGAATCAAGAAAATTGTCGATAAAAAAGGCTTCCGGTTGGACGCCGTTCAAAAGAAGACCCGATTCACTTATAAAGTCCAAAAAGGCGGCGAAAAACCGATAAAAGGCGAACAGAAAGCGTTTGCAAAAGAAGAGCTGGAAAACGCTTTAATGAAAATGGGCTACCGGGTGCACTATGTCAGGAAAAAATGGTTCAGCATCAACTTCGGCATTCCCAACAAAGATTTAGTCCTGTTCATCCGCATCTGTGCGGATCTTTTGCGCGAGAAATTTCCTTATGATGAAATCTTGACCCTGACCGCCGAAGACACCGAAAACAAGCGCTTGCGGGAAACAATCCGTGAAATCCAAAAGGATCTGAAAGCGGGAAACGACGGTCATGAGGTTTATGGCAAGCATCAAGACGTTCTCGGTAAATTCACAGCACACATGTTAGCGGTTGCATCGACCAGCGGTAATATGGCCGCAATGTATGAAAGTACCGCCAAGTTCCTCGAACGATACGAAGAATTTAAAAGAAATTTGCGCTCCGTTCTCTACATGCCAATCGTGGTAACCATCGCCATGATCGGTGCTTTGATATTTTACATCATGTACATCTTTCCAAAAATGACCTCACTGTTAACTAAATATGACATCGAAATTCCACCCATGACGAAGGCTACTTTGGATTTAAGCAATTTTTTGCAAAATAATGTCATCCTGATTTTGGCAGGATTCGTCCTGCCCATTTTTGCTTTTATTTATTGGATGCGCACGGAAAAAGGACGGTATATCATCGACCGCACCTTGATCAGGATTCCATACTTCGGGTCGGTGCTGCACAAAAATTGTATCGAGATTTTTTCCCGGGTTTTTTACGCGCTTTACAGCAGTTCGGGAGAAAACATTCAGGCGATTAGAATCGCAGCAGAGTCTTGTAACAATAAGTTTATCGAGCGGCAAATAGTAAACACCGTCATTCCAAGAATGTTAAAAGAAGGCAAAAGCTTTGTTGAATGTATTGCGCAGACAAATTGTTTTACCATCAATGCCATTCGCAGGTTCAGATCAGGAGAAGAGTCGGGGACTTTGCGAGAAAGCGCACGGCAACTCGCCGACTATTATGAGATGGAAAGCGGTCACAAAATGAAAAGAATGGTGGATTCCATCAATTTGATTATTTCCATCGTGGTATCACTTATGATCATTGGCTTAACTTTGATCTCATCTGAAATTGGTTTTGTCAGTCCAACATCACCTCTCTCGAGGACCCATGAATCAAGTCGCTGAAAAAACATACGATTCCGCAAAAAGCCTCAATCGGCTGACTAAATCGCTGATTGACCACGGTGTGATCGATGAAGAGACACTCGAAAGAGCTTTAATGATCCAGACCCGGGAACCGCGGACAGCTAAACGCAGAATTACGGACATTCTTATTGAAGACTTAAATATCGACCGGGATGCGGTCTTCAAGCAGATCGTTCAATTATACGGCTTCCAGACAATTCATATTACTGAAAAAACAGTTGATCAAGATAGAATCGATTTCATCAAGAATATTCTGACGGAGCTTCCGGAATCGGTGTCCAATCAATTGCTTAATAAAACAGTTCTGCCTTTTAAATGGCATGAATACAAAAAGAATGTTCTCGTCATGGTGGCGGCCGACCCTACGGACAGGGAAGTTCACGATCTGGCCAAAGGCCTTGAGTATGCCGACGTCGAAATCGCTTATACTCCTCTCGATGAAATCGACGCCCTCATCCAGCGGGCTTTTTATGCCAACAATGAATTTCTCCAGAAAGTATTCGAAGATTCGGAACAAGTTGAGATTCTTGATGATGAATCGAAACAAGTAGATGAAGAAGTCCTAGATTCGGAAATCAACAAGAGTCGTTTAACGAACCTGGTTGAAGGAATGCTGGTCGAAGCAGTCAGAAAAGGCGCCAGTGATATTCACGTTATCCCAAAAGAAGGCAATCGAACTGAAATCTTTTTCCGTTTTGACGGTAAGCTGCAGCCCTGGTACGTTCAAACCGACATAAAGCCGGAGTCGGTTATCGCGGTAATAAAAGACCGCGCCTTAAACATCGACCGGTTTGAAAGAATTCAGGCTCAAGACGGATTTATTCAACGAAAGATCGATGGTTTTTATATTCGGTTCAGAGTTTCGGTTATACCGATCGTCGGCGCGGAATTCGATCGTCGTTTTGAAAGCGTGGTCATCCGTGTTCTCGACGATAGAAAGGTCATCACCGACCTGGCAAAAATTGGTTTACAGGAACAAGCGCTGAAAGACTTCAGAAAGTCCATCGAGCAGCCCCAGGGGATTATTATTCTAACAGGCCCAACCGGCAGCGGTAAAAGCACCACCCTGGTGGCGGCACTCAGTCAGGTGATGGACGCCACCAAGAATGTCCTGACCATCGAAGAACCGGTTGAGTATCTGATCCAGGGCGCACGGCAAATTAAACTGAGTCCAAAGCTCACTTTTGATACTGCCCTGAGATCAATTCTGCGTCACGACCCGGACATCGTGATGGTCGGAGAAATTCGTGATTTGAAATCCGCAGAAATTGCTATTTCATTAGCCAATACCGGCCACCTGACTTTTTCAACCCTGCATACAAACGATGCTCCGAGTGCAATTTCCAGGCTTTATATGTTGGGCGCCGAACCTTTTTTGATTGCCAACGCCATCAACCTGGTGATGGCACAACGTCT
Organism: candidate division KSB1 bacterium; assembly: GCA_022562085.1. Lineage (NCBI taxonomy): Bacteria > Pseudomonadati > Candidatus Zhuqueibacterota bacterium. Next base: position 2,981 of record JADFPY010000132.1, read on the forward strand.
GGTTAGAAAGTTATGTGAAACCTGCAAAAGCCCGGTCAGCAATCCGGACCCGGATCATCTGTTACGGATGGGGTTTACTAAAAATGAAACCTCAAATACAACATTCTACACAAACGTCGGCTGCGATGAATGCTTCGGAGGGTTCAAAGGCAGGATTGCCATTAGCGAGGCATTACTTTTTAATTCGGAAATTCGGAAAGAAATCATCAAGACGTCCGGCGAAGTAGATGAAGAAACTATGCGAGCAATCGCACAGGACAATGGCATGCTGTCTTTAAGGGATTCCGGCAAAGAGCGAGTAAAAAATGGCATGACCACCTTGCAAGAAGTTATAGACACAACAATGGAGGTTTAAGATGGGACAACGTGAACTTCTGCTTGTACTTGGAGCGCTCATATTGTTTGGATTAACCATGCTCTCCACAAACCGCTATGTAATAGACCAGAATGAATCCATTATTCAGAGAGAATTCGAATTTTATGGCATCTCCTTAGCTCAGTCATTTATCGAAGAAGCCAAAACCAAAGCTTTCGATGAGAAAGTAATCAATGCGGCCGTTAACGCGCCGAATCAGCTGACAAAGTGGAACGAATTAGGTCCCGACGCGGGCGAAACCCACCCTAACTTCGATGATGTAGACGATTATAATGGCTTGACCCTAACAGATAGTACCGGCCGCGACGAATTTGACGTCAGCATTGAAGTCGGATATATTCTTGATGAGACGGATCCGGAAACGATTATTAATAGCCGATCCTGGTATAAAAGAATGAACGTCACGATATCAAATCCCTTTTTAATCCAACCGCTTGTGTTGGGTTTCGTTTTTTCATATTTACCAAATCCTTAGACGGGGGCATCAATCATGGATTCATATCTCAGTCTTATCGGCAGCATTGTGATCGGTGGTTTGCTGCTGTTCAGCGTTTTGAATTTTCAGACAGATGTAAGACAGCACTCATTTGAGTATAGCAATTCTCTGATCGTGCAACAGACCGCTCTGTCAATAATCGAATTATTAGAGCAGGATTTGCGTCAAATCGGCTATGGCTATAACTTCCCGTCTTTGGCGGTTTCTGCACTGGATTCCATCACCTTTTATGCAGACTTGTTTGACGACGGCGTCCTGGATACAGTTAACTACAGCCTAAGTGATGTCAGTGAAGCCTCGGGAACAACCAATCCTCGTGACAAAATTTTTTACAGAACGATCAACTCCGATCCCCAGGTCGACGACGCTTTAGGGGTTACAAATTTTCAACTTATTTTCTTTGACGCCAATGGTGACACCACAGTGAATCAAACGGAAATTAGAACAATTGAAGTCACACTGGAATTTGAAAGCACTGAACCGTATTTGGACAGACTGGGTACGGAAAGATATGCCAGTTATTACTGGCGTGAAAAAATATCACCGATGAATTTGCAGCCATTATAAACTTATTGATATGAGTGTAAGAGCAGGTTTGGATTACCACAACAAAAGAGGTGCATCATGGGAAAAGCTGCATTGTTGGTTGTCTTAGGAACGTCCCTGGTTTTAGGCAGCATGTTAGTCGGTTTGAACACAAGGACGGCTTCACAAACTGAATTCATTTCAGAGCACTATGAAAGAATGATTTCGAGAAACATCGCCAACAGTGCCGCGAACATAGCGGTTTCTAAATTGTTCCAGGATTTTTCCTGGCGAACAGGACTAACCAGCACCAGCATGGCCGGTGGATATTACGCAGCAGACATACAGGATATCAATTTCGATACAACCGTCGCAGTGCAAAGGGTGAAAGTGACTGCAACCTCAACTTATGGTGGTGTAACGGACACGGTGATCGCTGTCGTTGCCAGACCGCCTTCTTCACACTATGCCCAGTTCACGGACAACTGGCCTGCCGCTAACTCTTATGTTACCGGGGACACCCTTTATGGGCCAATCCATACCAACACCAAGTTTAAATTTGGCGGCAGCCCGGTCTTTTTTGGCAAAGTATCCAGCGTCGATCCTGGCTATGATACATGGGGTAGCGGCGCCCCGCAATTTCTGGGAGGAACGGAATTCGGCGCCAATGCTATACCCATGCCGAGCCTTGCTACCGGTTTGCAGGCACTAGGGGATTCTGCTGATGCCGGCGGCGATGTTTATAGCGATGATCATGTCTGGTTGAAATTTTTTGCTGATGGTTCCTACTATTTTTATGAGGGGGACGATGATCCCGAGGAGGATGATTGGGATGGCCCAAAATTTCTCTCTGACATTACGGGTGTAATTATGCTAGAGGCGAACAATAAAGACATTCATGTTCAAGGTACGGTAAGCGGGCAGGTGACTATTTATGGTAAGGGCAGACATATTTATATCGAAGATGACCTCTTGTACGCTGACGATCCCCGGAGCAATCCTGATTCGCAGGATATGCTGGGTCTGGTGGCAAAAAAGGATATAATCGTGGCGGACACGCCCGCTAACCAAAATGACGTTGAAATACACGGCGCCATTATGGCCCTGAACCAGGAATTTAAAGTTGAAACCTTAACGGGGCTTTTTGGTACGATGACCCTCTTTGGCAGCACTCTCCAAAAACAGAGGGGGAAACTAGCCAATGGTTCTCTTGACAGCAATTTCAATGTTACCATAACACATGGTTATGCTTTAAAGTCTTATTATGATAACCGTTTTTTGCACGTGGGACCCCCCGTTTTCCCCACAGCCCAAAAAACAGTCGTTTATTCCTGGTTAGAAGATACCCGGTATCGGCAAAATCATGGGGTTAATGTTGGTTCTGCCGGTGGAGTAGGTGTTGGTGGTTATCAGACTGGTGCCGGTGAACTTAATTAACAAAATATTATTTGGCCTTTAATCTGGATTATTCATAAATTTTCACCGCAGAGGCGCTAAGAATATATAAGATATACGAAGTTTTGTTTTCAACAAAGTTTACTGAAATAGCTGGGAAAAAAATGAATTTATTCCTTACTTTTTCAATACTTTGCGTCTCTGTGTCTCTGCGGTTTAGGAATTATTCAGGTTAATTTCAATATTTATATTAAGACAAAGAAATTTTCTTGAGGGAGCTGCGCTTATGGATAAAAAGTTTATGCAACTTGCAATTGACAAGGCCAGAGTGGGCGGACAAAAAGATCAGACCCCTTTTGGCGCGTGTATTGTCAAAAATAATGAACTCATTTGCTGCGTGCACAACGTTGTTTGGGCAACAACGGACATCACGGCCCACGCAGAAGTTCGTGCCATTCGCGAGGCTTGCAATAAATTAAACACCATCGATTTATCAGGGTGTACGATTTACTCGACTTGCGAGCCCTGTCCAATGTGTTTTAGCGCCATTCATTGGGCCAAGATCGGTAAAATATTTTTTGGCGCTAAAATCGCTGATGCGCAAGGATTGGATTTTAATGAGCTGACCATTTCCAATCAACAAATGAAAGAACTCGGCGGCAGTCCGGTTGAGATCGTTGGTGATTTTATGAAAAAAGAATGCCAGGCGCTTTTTCGGGAATGGGACGAATCTGGGAATAAAAAAGTATATTGAAAACATAAATTCGTTTTGAAAATTAGCAGAATTTTTTAAATTATTCTCTCGGCCAGACGTTGGCCTCGGAAACTTGCACAAGGAACCATCATTTTTTTAAGGAGAACAAAATTGCCAAAATCAACCGAAGACTACATCAAGCTTGAAGATAAATACGGCGCTCATAATTATCACCCGCTTGACATTGTAATTGAAAAAGCGGCAGGTGTTTGGGTTTATGACATCAAGGGAAAGCGCTATCTCGATTGCCTGAGCGCCTACTCCGCTGTGAATCAAGGCCATTGTCATCCCAGGATTCTTGCTGCGTTTACGGAGCAAGCAGGGAAAGTTACTTTAACCTCACGCGCTTTTCGAAATGATAAATTACCCCTGTTTTGTGAAAAGCTTGCCAAGCTCTCAAATATGGAAATGGTTTTGCCAATGAACTCCGGAGCCGAAGCAGTCGAGACTGCGATTAAAGCGGCGCGAAAGTGGGGATACAAGATCAAGGGAATTCCGGAAGGACAGGCAGAAATCATTGTCTGCGCAGATAATTTTCACGGACGCACTACAACCATCGTTGGATTTTCCACTGAAGATCAGTATCTGGACGGCTTTGGTCCTTTCACCCCCGGATTCAAGGTCATTCCTTTCGGAGACGCCGAGGCGCTTGAAAATGCGGTTTCGTCAAACACTTGCGCCTTTTTGGTTGAACCGATTCAGGGCGAGGCCGGAATCCACATCCCACCGGCCGGCTACCTGACCCGCGTTCAGGAAATTTGTAAACGCAACAATGCTTTGTTCATGGTGGATGAAATTCAGAGTGGCCTCGGCCGTGCCGGCCGCATGTTTGCTTTCCAGTATGAAGACGTCAAACCGGATTTAATTATCATCGGCAAAGCGCTTTCGGGCGGGTTCCTGCCGGTTTCGGCTGTACTTTCCAGCAACGAGATTCTGGGTGTTTTCAACCCGGGCGACCACGGCAGCACATTTGGCGGCAGTCCCCTCGCCTGTGCGACCGCTTTAGCCGCTTTGGAAGTGATCGAAGAAGAAGGCCTGGTTGAAAAAGCAGACAAGTTGGGCGCGTCTTTCTTAGAACGCTTAAAGACGATCGAAAGCCCGCACATCGTCGATATTCGCGGCAAAGGTCTGTTCATCGGCGTCGAGCTCGACACCAAAGCGCGCCCCTATTGCGAAGCTTTGAAAGATGAAGGCCTGCTCTGCAAAGAGACCCACGAGAATGTGATTCGCTTTGCACCGCCTCTGGTGATCACTGAAGAGGAGCTGGACTGGGCGTTTGAGCGGATCAAGAAGGTGATTGAAAATATTTAAATCGACCCAATAAATAATTAAACTTCGAAATCCGAATATCAAATAACGAAATTTCAAAACAACACGATCTGTTTTTTATTTTGCGGAGGGAGAATTTTGAACATTTGAATTTCGATATTATTTCGAATTTCGTGTTTCGGATCCGGTTTATCCGGGCTAGGAGTTTTTAATGGAACAACAGTTGTACAAATGACTAAAGAAGAACTTAGTAATCTGATTGACGGACTTGATAGGGATGTATTTCGAATAGTCTCGGAGTTAAGCGAAGCGGTCTCCGACACTGCCTGGGTTGCGGAAACCGCTGCGCTAATTTCCGCAACCATCCATTGGCGCTGCGCGAAATAGGTTTCTTGCGCAAATGCAGATTTGTGAATTATTCAAGTTAGCTGATTAAATCAAAAAATTGTTTTTAAGAACCCGCCTCGTTCAGAATTCGGACGAGGCTTTTTTTTATTTTTAATTCAGTGATATTCGGTGTTCTTCAGTGTTTAATTCTTTGGAACGCAAATTAAGAAAACCAATCACCACAATCACTAAAAAACACAGAACTTGCATCCAGATTTGTGCACCTTCAGATTGAGAAAAAAAGAAAACCAGAGCTGCCGCGATCAAAAGAATTCGCTGCCAAAAAACCAATGGGCGAAACCAGTACCCAACGATTCCACCCGCCAGCGCGACAATTCCCAAAAGTGTGACAAAGACATTCAAAGCGATTGAGAAAAAGCCGGCGGCCCCACCATCAGGTGAAAGCAGCAAGAGCTCCGGCCTCAAAACAAAGGCGTAAGGCAGTGCGAACCCAACCAATGCGAATCGAAACGCGGCAAAAGCGGTTTGCATAATTCCGGCGCCGGCGATGGTTGCGGCAGTGTAAGCAGCCAGGGCAACCGGCGGCGTTACCATCGACATCATACCGAAATAGAAAATAAACAGGTGGGCCGAAAGGGGCACGACTCCCATTTCACCTAAAATGGGGCCGACAAAAGTGGCCACCAATAAGTAACACACTGCCGACGGCAAACCCATTCCGAGAATAATCGTTGAGATCATTAAAAGCAGGAGCGCCAAAATCAGGTTGTTTTGTGCCAGCGGCAAGATGACTGCCGGCAGCTTTGAACCGATGCCGGTTAAAGTGACGACGCCAATAATAATCCCAACGCTTGAAGCCGCAGCAATCAAGGAGATGCCTCCTTTCGCCGCTTTCTCCATGGCTCGTCCAACTCCTTTAAGACCAACTCTGGTTTCCTTTTTAAAGCTGCTAAGAACTAAAATCGCTGCCAGGCTTAAACTCACCGCTCGAAACGGCGTGTAACCGATAAACAAAAAAATGAGCAGGGTAACGAACGCGCCCAAAAAAACAACGCCGGGAAAGTTGGATTGAGTTTCACTGTTTTTTGATTCAACGGACTCAGCTTGAACGCCGACCCGTTTGGCGTAGAAATGCACGATTAGCAGCAGGGAGGTATAATATAGAATTGCCGGAATTATAGCCGCTTTGATAATTTGCAAGTAAGTCACAGCCGGTTCAATAATCTCAAGCATCATGTAAGCGCCCGCTCCCATGACCGGCGGAACCAGCGCGCCGCCGGAGCTTGCCGCTGCTTCCACGCCACCCGCAATCGCGGGTTTGAACCCCGAACTGCGCATCATCGGGATGGTAAAAGTCCCGGTGGTGGCGGTATTTGCCACCGCGCTGCCGGAAAGTGAGCCCATCACACCGCTGCTGATCACGGCAACCTTGGCCGGCCCGCCAACGCTTTTACGAAACAGCTTTCGGGTGAAGTCGATGATATAACCGATGGAGCCGGTTTTTTCCAGCAGGGTTCCGAATAGAACAAACAGAAAGACATAGGTGAACATGACTTTTAAAGCGATGCCAAAAACGCCCTGGCTGTGCAGAAACGTTTGGCTGACAATCCGCTGCCAGGGGTAGCCGCGGTGGGGAAAGAGCCAGTCCGGCAATGAAGAGCCAAAGGCCGCATAAAATATAAAAATCAAGGAGAGCAGCGGCAGAGTCAGGCCGATTGCCCGGCGGGCGGCTTCCAAAACCAGGCAGAGTCCAACCAGTCCGACGATGTAATCAACGGGCTGCTCTAAACCGGCGCGGTTGCCGAGCGACTGACCTTCTAACCAGAAGGTTTTGAAAAGCGGCTCCGATTGCACCAGGACGTAACCAAAGCAAAGCACGACTGCCGCGGCCAAAAGCAAGTCGACAATTTGCGAAAAAACTTTGTCTTGAAGTTTATTGTGGAGCGGATAATTTAAAAAAACCAAAACCAATCCCAGCATGCCGAAAATAGCCAACTGGGATTGCGGAGTGAGCAGGGGATAATTGACTTCGAGTAGAACAAAAGCGCTGAGAACGACAGCCAGAATTTGAAAAACGACTCGACTGATTTGATTGAGCATTTGAACTACTCAGCCGAAGCCGGGGCCAATTCTTCGGGCCAGATACCGATCTCTTTAAAGTAACGGATGGCGCCGGGATGAAACGGCGTCCCCGTATCTTTAATGACATTTTTCGCATTAATGGCTTTGCCCGCAGCATGCTGTTTGGCAACTTCGGCCCGGTGTTCGTAGAGTATTTTTGTGAATTGATAGACCGTATCTTCGTCTTTATCGGCGGAGGTGATAAAATGCGTCGGGCCGACATTCATGCCCGCAAATGCTTCTTCCTGTCCGCGGTAAGTTCCCGCCGGAATCGTTGCGGGGAAAAAAAACGGGTAGGTTTCATACAAACTCTGTTTGGCGCCGTCCTCAAAAGGGATAAAATGGATATCCTGAGACGCCGAAGCCTGCACAATCGATGCGGTCGGTACGCCACCGCCTAAAAAGGCGGCCGCGGCTGATCCGTCGGCGAGCATATCGACTGCGCCGGGCTGGGTGTTGTAAAGCGGGGTGAAGTCATCATAAGTGACGCCGTGCGCTTGCAAAATTGGCCGTATAAAAAATTCAAATCCCGCGCCGGCAACGCCAACGGTCACTCGTTTCCCTTTTAGATCAGCGATTGTTTTGACGCCACTGGATTTTGGCGCAATAAAGAGCGCGACGTTAGGGTAAAGGGTCATCACTGTGCGAATGGAGTACTGCTTTTCCCAGCCACTTTCACCGCGCACCGCGAAATAGGAAATGGCGGAATTGGCCATAGCAAAGTCCAATTCTCCGCTGGCGAGACGCCGGATGTTTTCCTGGGTGCCTTTAGTGGCTTCTGCAGAAATCTGCCAGGTGAGCTCGCCGCGGTTGGCGCTGACGACCTGTGCAATCGCGCTGCCCACCGGAAAAAATGCGCCTCCGGGCGGTGCGGTGCCGATGCTGAGAAATTGACGTTCGGTTTTAGCGCTCTCTTCGGATGAGCTGCAGCCGCTGCCGATTATTAAAGCTAAGAGAATAGGTGTAAATAATT